>JACDGF010000171.1 GCA_013815405.1 Caulobacteraceae bacterium
GGATGACAGGAGAAATCGTTCGTTTTGGCGCGAGGCGGCCGCCTCGCACCAAAACGATCACTGAAGAGCCGAAAAAACCGTCAGGGATGTAACCGGACAAACTGTCAGGAATGTATCGGGTTGCACACTTGGTCACCCGCTCGGCTTGGGCGGGAAAGCGTTCGAGAGCGGCGGCGGGACGGATGGGCCTGGGCGCCAATTCGCCGCCGCAGTTGGGGCACATGCCGTTGAGCCGCGTCTCCACGCACTCGGCGCAGAAGGTGCATTCGAACGAGCAGATCCGCGCCTCCGCGCTGTCCGGCGGCAGGTCGCGATCGCAGCATTCGCAGTTGGGGCGCAGTTGGAGCAAGGCGGCACTCTAGCAAGCCCCGCGAGCCGTCGGAAGCCGCGTTGACCCTGATCGCGCGGGCCCTTACCTACGCGCGCGGTCGCGCCGAATTTCAAAACAGGGATACGCCGATGCCGCAAGACCTGCTCGCCGGCGTCACCGGTGTCCTGGCCCTGGCGGACGGCACGGTATTGCAGGGGCAAGGATGCGGCGCGGCGGGCGAGGCGGTGGGCGAGGTGTGCTTCAACACCGCCATGACCGGCTATCAGGAGATCCTCACCGACCCCTCCTACATGGCCCAGATCGTGGCCTTCACCTTTCCCCACGTCGGCAACGTCGGAACCAATGGCGAAGATATCGAACAGGTGTCGGGCGCCGCGGCGACCGCCGCCCGGGGCGCGGTTTTCCGCGAGGCGCCCGGCGCGCCCGCCAACTGGCGAGCGGCCGGCGATCTGGACGGCTGGCTGAAACGCCGGGGCGTGGTGGGCCTGAGCGGCGTCGACACACGCGCCCTCACCAAGTCGATCCGCGAGCGCGGAATGCCCCGGGCCGTCATCGCCCACGCGCCACGCGGTGGTTTCGACGTCGACGCCCTGATCGCCAAGGCTCGCGCCTGGAAGGGCCTGGTCGGCCTTGATCTGGCTCAGGAAGCCTCGTGCCTTCAATCGTTCGGCTGGGACGAGGGCCCATGGTCATGGCCCGGCGGCGATGCGCCGGCGCGGGAGGCGAAATACCGCGTCGTGGTCGTCGACTACGGGGTGAAGCGCAATATCCTGCGCTCGCTGGTCGGCATCCGCGCGGCGGTGACGGTCACGCCAGCCCAAACCTCGGCGCGGGACATTCTGGACCGTGCGCCGGACGGGATCGTCCTTTCGAACGGCCCCGGCGACCCGGCCGCCACGGCGATCCATGCCGCCCCGGCCATCCGCGAGCTCGTGGACAGCGGAACCCCGATCCTGGGCATCTGCCTGGGCCATCAGCTGCTGGCCTTGGCCTTGGGCGCGAAGACCCAAAAGATGGACCAGGGCCATCACGGGGCGAACCATCCGGTCAAGGACCTCGCCACCGGCAAGGTCGAGATCGTTTCGATGAATCACGGTTTCACGGTCGAGCGCGAGACGCTCCCGCCATCGCTCACGGAAACCCACGTCTCCCTGTTCGACGGAAGCAACGCGGGGCTGGCGCTCACCGGTGCGCCGGTCTTCTCTGTCCAACACCACCCTGAAGCCTCGCCCGGGCCGACGGACTCGCTCTATCTCTTTCGGCGCTTTGCCCGGATGATGGACGAGGCGAGAAATGGCCCACCCTCCCCTTCATGGGAGGGTGGCGCGACCCCCGATCCAGTCGGGGGCGGGTAGAGAAGTCCGGTGAAGTCCGCGACGGTAGGGATGATCGAGACTTCCCCGCCCTGACGGCTTCGCCGTCTGTCCCTCCCCATGAACGGGAGGGAGGCGATCGCTAAGCGGCCGCGGCGGCTTTCGCGACCTTGGGCGCCTTGGGAACCGCGGGCTTCTTGTTGGCGATCCGTTTCTCGGCCGCCGCCTCGAGCTTGATCGTCCGGCGCGCCGCCACCGCCGCTTCGAGCGCCGGCAGAAGGTCCGCAGCGTCGGATTGCTGCTTGGCGCTGCCGGAGGTCTCCAGGCGGCGGGCGTTGTCCAGCAAATTCTTCAGCGCCGCGTCGTCAAGGAGGGGAATCTTGTCGATCAGGCTCATGCGCGGCGGCTCCAGCGGAAAAAGGATCGTCCAAGCAATATCGGCGTTTCGCGCCGGCTTTTAAAGGCGCGGTCGCTATTTTGATATTTGGATTGCCCCGCCGCCTGAAATCTTCTACTAGGAAAGGTATCGAATTCGCCAGGGTTCGGCCGCTCTTCCACGCTCCTTCCCGGAGCCCCGGACCCGCCTTCCGATCCTCACCGACTTTGATCGACCCAAAGAGGGCCCGCACGGTGCGGACTCTTCATCTAAAGGACTAAATCTAAATGGCTACCGGTACTGTCAAATGGTTCAACGGCCAAAAAGGCTTCGGCTTCATCCAACCGGATGCGGGCGGCGCCGATGTGTTCGTTCACATTTCCGCGGTCGAACGCGCGGGCCTCGGCTCGCTGCGCGAGGGCCAGAAGATCACCTATGAACTCGAACGCGACGCGAAGAACGGCAAGATGTCCGCCGGCCAACTCCAGGCCTGAACGGACGGGTCCGCTCGAAAAGAGCGGGGCCTTCGAGCAACGGATATCAAGGGCCGGCGCATCGCGCCGGCCCTTTTTTCCTGGGCGGCCGATCCGCCGGGCTTGACCGGCGGGCAAATCGGGTTCCTTTTCATTCTCGAGATGAGAGATGAGGGAGCGCGCCATGACGACCATCAGGTGGAGGGACGGGGACGGGGACTGGGCGACGCCCTCCGATTGGAATCGCGGCCGGGCGCCGCAAGCCGGCGACGATGCGCTGATCGACACCGCGCTCTTCCACACCATCACCCACGGCTCGGGCGACGACACTGTTCGCACCCTCCGCGTGGGCAATGACGACTTCGTCGTTTCGGGCGGATCGCTGATGATAACCGCCACCTCCAGCTTCGCCAATCTGCTGAGCGTGGGGGGAACCCTGGCGCTCGGCGGGGCCGCGACGGCGGCGCGGTTCGACCAGCGCGGCACGGTGAGCGGCGCGGGAGACTTGACCGTGAGCGGCGCGGCGAGCGTCGACGGCCTGCAGACCGGCGTGGGGACGACCATCCTGGAAGGCGCCTCGAAGATCAGTTTCCTCGGGCTCGACGGCGGCCGCACCCTGGAGAACCGGGGCACGCTCACCATGATCCAATACGGCGAGATCGACCTGGGCGTGAACCCCTTCGGGGAGACCCGGGGCGGGGCGACCCTGCTGAACGCCGCCGGCGGCGTCATCGACCTCCAGGGCGTCAATCACATCGGTTTCGTGGAGCAGCTTCCCGTCGGCGACGTCAGCTTCATCAACGCCGGGACATTCAAGAAGACGGTCCAAGCCGGCCCCGCCTTCGTCAACATCGCCTTGACCAACACCGGGGCGATCCGGGTCGAGACCGGTACGCTGGAGTTCGACGCCGGCCTGACCAACAGCGGGGCCGGGACGGCCCACGTCGCTTCGGGGGCGACCTTGCGGATCAGCGGCGGCGGATCGTCGGGCGCGTCCGCCTTCATCCTGGCCGCGGGCGCGACGCTCGAATTCGCGCAGATCTTCCCCGGGCCGAATGTCTTCACCCTCGGCGCCGGGACGGTCGGCGGATCGGGCACGATGGTGGTGAGCGGGGGCGAGCTGGCCCTGGGGGCGGGCGCGGTGACGGTCACCGGCTTCGCGCAGGGCAACACCACCCAGAGCACCTGTACGGTTTCGGGTTCCGGAACCCTCAGGGTGACCGGCGCCGCCACCTTCGGGGGCGGGGCGATGAGCCAGACCGGGCCGGGCGTGACCCTGCTGGAGGGCGCCTCGATCCTCGTCGGCAATGTGGTGGGCGGCCTCTTCCTGGAGGGCGGCCGCGTGCTGGAGAACCAGGGGACGTTCACGGTTCAAAACGGCGGGTTCATCGAGCTTGGAAGCGGGGCGGGCGACGCGACCTTGCGCAACGACGCGGGTGGGACGATCGACCTGCAGGGGGTCGCCACGGTCGCCCGCGGCGCGGGCGCGAGCGTCCTCATCAACGCCGGCCTGCTCGAAAAGACCGCCGGCGCCGGCGAGGCCATCGTCGGCGTCGCGGTGGTGAACACCGGCGCCATCGTGGCGCGGGCGGCCACCCTCGAGTTCCTCCAGTCGATCAGCGGGGACGGGACCCTGGCGGTGGAGATCGGCGCGACCCTGGAGGCGGACGCCGGCGCCGCGGCGAGCCTTTCGATGGCCTTCAAGGCCGGCGGCGGGACCCTGGCGCTTCATCACGCCGGCGCCTTCGCGGCGACCATCCACGGCTTTTCCGCCGGCGACGCGATCGATCTCCTGGGAAAAAGGGCCGACCGCGCCGTGCTGGAAACCGGCGACCGGCTGGCGATCTTCAGAGGCGACAGGCGGCTCGCCACCCTGCAACTGGCGGGCGACTACACGGGGGCCACGTTCAACCTCGCCGCCGACGGCGCCGGCGGGACAGACATCACGGTGACCACGCCCGCCGCGATCCGCCTCGCCGCCGCCCCGACCCGTCCGTTCATCGACGCCATGGCCGGTTTCGCCGCCGATTCCGGCGGGCCGGCCGGCGCCTGGACCCCCTCGCACGCCGCGTCTCATCGGCCCCTGCTTTGCAAGCCGAGACCGACGCATTTTGTTTAGGCGCCCGGTTACCGCGCGACGAGATCAAGTGTTTGAAAATGCTGGACTTGGAGTTCACCAAGGATACCATGGCGTGAGGGCGGCGGGCAGGTTTTGGCAAGTTTTGGCAAGTTTTTGGCAAGGGCCGCCTATCCCACCCGTATCCCAGCTAGAAGTGACGGTCGCAGTTTCGATCCCACGCCAGTTCCTTGCGCAGGCGGAAGGCGTCAACGAGGCTCTGACGCGCCTCCTTGACCCCCGCCGGGGTCTTGGCGGCCTCCCCGTCGGTGGCCATACGGACCAAGGCGGCGATGATCGCCTCGGGTCCGGCGTCGTCCGCCGCCGACCGTTCCCGACGCAGTTCGGCGATCCGTTCGGCTACCTCCGGCTGGCTCGCGAGGCGACAGGCATGGGCGACGCTGGAGACGAAGCCCGCGTCCTCATAGGCGTCCTGCAGCCGCGCGCCGGCGGCGCGGGCCTTGGCGAAGGCTTCGTGGCGAAAGTTTTGCAGAACCGGCATAGGAAGGTTCCTTGACGCTTTGAGTTAGTGAGCGTAGCAAATTGCATTATGCAATTTTTCCGACCGCGCGTCAAGCGCGTCCCACGCCCCTGTCGAGAGCACTCGGCCGACAAGCTGTCGTGGCCGGGTCGCTGCTGGCGGCGCCGGCTGTTCGCAGCGCGCCGGATCGGCCCCGCTTGCGCCGCGCCCCTCCCCTCTCTAAACCCGCCGCTTAGCCTAGAAAATATCCGACCAACGCCGAACGCGCGAGGCGGCGCGGGCGTCCGCGCGCGAGAGGCCATGCCCAGACGCACCGACATCGCCTCGATTCTGATCATCGGCGCCGGGCCGATCGTCATCGGCCAGGCCTGCGAGTTCGACTATTCGGGGGTGCAGG
>JACDGF010000172.1 GCA_013815405.1 Caulobacteraceae bacterium
GCCCGCTCCCGCTCCCCATCGCTCATAAACAGCCCTGCCTCGACCATGCATCCCCTCATCCCGCCGCGCCGGGAAAGGGGACATTCTAACTTTGGACAAAGGGGACATTCCTACTTGGGGCTAACACGCGGCCGCCGGGTAGTGCGCCCGGGCTTTTTTCATGCAAGGATTCGGGGCCGCCCGCCCACGCTCGAGACCGTCGCCCATCATTGCGCCCCCACCCCTCGTCGGCCGGTCCCAGGCTTCGGCGCCCGCCGGGGCCCGGGGCGATGGCCGTTCCCCCAAGCCGGCGTCCGGGCAAGGGCCCGAACCCGCTCGTCTCGACGGGCGCCTCCGACCGGGCCTCCTGGCCGCCCTGGCGCTTCTCCTCGCCGCGCCGCCGGCCGCCGCCGCCGTAAGCTATGTCCACGCCGGACGCCTCGTCGATCCCGAGCACGGTCGGGTGATCGCCGACCGGCTGATCCGGATCGAGGACGGCCGGGTCGCGTCGGTCACCGAATGGCGCGGGCCGCCGGCGGATGGGCCGGTCGTGGACTGGAGCGGCTATCAGGTGCTGCCGGGCCTCATCGACATGCACGTCCATCTCGCCGACTTCGGCGACACCAACAATGTGGCCGAGCCCCTGCTGCACAGCACCGAAGAGATCGCCTACGTCGGCGCGCGCAACGCCCGCTTGACCCTGATGGCCGGCTTCACCAGCGTCCACGACGTCGGCTGCTACCGCGCCTTCGCCGACACCGCCCTGCGCGACGCGATCGAGCGCGGCGACGTGGTCGGCCCCCGCATGAGCGCCGTGGGCGCCTACATCACCGCCCCGGGCGGCGGCGGCGAAGTCACCGGCTTCGCCCCGGACGTCAAGCTTCCCGACGACATGCGCGCCGGCGTGGTCGTCGACGCCAACGATGCGCGCCTGAAGGTCGACTACCTCTTCCAGCACGGCGCGGACTCGATCAAGCTCATCGCCACCGGCGCGGTCCTCACGGAGGGCACCGAGCCTGGCCAGCAGGAACTGACCGAGGACGAGATGCGCGCGGCGGTCGTCGCGGCGGCCGAACACGGGAGCTGGGCGACCGCCCACGCCCATGGCGCCGAGGGAATCAAGGCGGCGATCCGCGCCGGGGTAAGGGCGATCGAGCACGCCTCCCTGATCGACGACGAGGGGATCGCCCTGGCTAAGGCGCGCGGCGTCTGGCTCGACATGGACATCTACAACGGCGACTACATCGACAAGGTCGGGCGCAAGAACGGCTGGCCCGCCAGCGAGCTTCGCAAGAACGACGAGACCACCCAGGCCCAGCGCGAGGGCTTCCGCAAGGCGGTCAAGGCGGGGGTGAAGATGACCTTCGGCACCGACGCCGGCGTCTATCCCCACGGCCTCAACGCCCGCCAGTTCAGATACATGGTGCGCTGGGGCATGACGCCCATGCAGGCCATCCAGGCCGCCACCGTCAACGCCGCCGCCCTCCTCGGCTGGTCCGCCAAGGTGGGCGAGATCTCCCCCGGCCACTACGCCGACATGATCGCCGTCCAGGGCGACGCCCTCGCCGACATCGGAGTGCTGGAGCACGTCAGCCACGTGATGAAGGGCGGGGAAGTGGTGAAGTAGGCGGCCTCCGCGCACCCAATGCCCCCTTTACGACCGTCATCCCGGCCGAAGCGCGCCAGCGCGAAGAGCCGGGACCCAGGGGCCAAGTCCACGGCGTGCGGGTTCGCGAACCTCGCGTGGGGCAGCTGCGCGCCCAGCCCCCTGGGTCCCGGCTCTCCGTTGCGTTTCGCTTCTCTCCGGCCGGGATGACGATTTGGGAAGAGAGGATGCTTAGGGTTCCAATGCCGTAGCAACCGCTCTACCACCCTCTGATCGAGGAGGAGATCCCCATGACCTTGCGCTTGACCCTGATGGCGGCCGTCGCCGCGGCGGCCTTGACGGCGGTCGCGCAAGCCGCGCCGGCCTCCCACTCCCAAGCCGAGGCCCAGGCCCTCGACCTCGCCAAGCAGGCCATCGCCCTGCGCTCGGTGCGCGGGCCAGGCAACGAGACGCCCAAGGTCGCCGCGCTCTACAAGGCCGCCCTGGTCGCCGGCGGCTTCGCCGACGCGGAAGCCGCCATCACGCCGGTCGACGACACCGCCTATCTGATCGCCCGCTGGCCGGGGAGCGACCCCAAGCTCAAGCCCCTGGTCATCTCCGGCCACATGGATGTGGTCGAGGCCAAGCCCGCCGACTGGAAGCGCGACCCGTTCACCCCGGTGGTGGAGAACGGCTACCTCTTCGGCCGCGGCGCCACCGACATGAAGCTCGACGGCGTGCTGGCCATCGCCTCCCTGATCGAGCTGAAGCGCGAGGGCTACAAGCCCCGCCGCGACATCGTCATCGAATTCTCCGGCGACGAGGAGACGACGATGAAGACCAGCGCCCTCATCGCCGACAAGCTGGCGGGCGCCGAGCTGGTGCTCAACATCGACGGCGGCGGCGGCTCGCTTTCCGAAGAGACCGGCGCGCCGGAATACTTCACCTGGCAGGGGGCGGAAAAGACCTACGCCGACTTCCGCCTGACCGTCACCAACCCCGGCGGCCATTCCTCCGCGCCGCGCAAGGACAACGCCATCGATCAGCTGGCCGCCGCCCTCCTGCGCATCCAGGCCCACCGCTTCACCCCGGAGGTGAGCGACCTCACCCGCGCCTATTTCCTCGCCGCCGCCAAATACGTCGACCCCAAGACCGGCGCGGCGATGCGCGCCTTCGCCGCCAACCCGGCCGACCCCCAGGCCATCGCCGCGCTCGCCGCCAACCCGGCCACCGTGGGCAAGATCGGCACCACCTGCGTCGTCACCATGATCAACGGCGGCCACGCGATCAACGCCCTGCCGCAGCGCGCCGAGGCCAACATCAACTGCCGCATCTTCCCCGGCCACAAGCCGGCCGCCATCATGGCCGAGCTGGCCAGCGCCGCCGCCGACCCGGCCGTGCGCGTCGAGGACGTGACCGTCGGCTCCGTCGCCACCGACGCGTCGCCGATGCGCGCCGACTTCGTGGCGGCGGTGACCAAGGCCATGGCCAAGACCTACCCCGGCGTCCCAGTCTTCCCCAGCATGGCCTCCGGCGCCAGCGACAGCATGTGGTTCCGCTCCCACGGCGTCGCGAGCTACGGCGCGAGCCCCGTCTTCATCAAGGACAGCGACGACTTCAGCCACGGGCTGAACGAGCGCACCCCGGTGGCGAACATCCCGCCGGCGATCGACTACTATCTGTCGCTGTTCACGGATTTGTCGGGGTGAATTGTGAGAAGCCGAGCAGATTTCCTTACTTACAACGACCAACTTCATACGGCCAATGACTCTCGCGAGCACGCCTATGATCGGGATGAAAATGGGGGTGCTGGCAGTAGTCTCTTTAGCACTACGCCCAGGTGAAATTTAGATTTTTTGTCGTTCTCCGGTGCGATTATGCTTCAATCGAGTCAGTTTAGAAAGCAAGTTTTGGCAGCCCAGTGAATGGCTCTTTCGAGCATGTTGCCTCAATGCTATCTGATCTGGCTGTGTGAAGCGTCACTACGATATGCTGACGCAAAAATTTACCAGAAGTCCTATCCAGCATAGAGCGATCAGTCTCGCCGAGACCAGAGTCGAAAATTCGCAATGTGATCGCCGCCGGTGAAATATCGTTAATCTGAAGTGGACTCTCACAGTCTTCGTCATAACAGAACAAGTGAGACTGTAAATCTATGCGGAGGCGACCGCTCCAGGGCTTTATGTTCTGATGTTCATCGATTTTATCGTTATATCTGTCAACGCCTATGCACGATAGATTAAATTGAGGTTTGTCATCTCCCCCTGCGTGGGAGGCATGTGCTACACTCGCCGCAAGCAGCGCCAATCCCCACGCTCGCACGCTTCGCGCCCCTTTTAAATTTCCGGTGGTTGAGATTGGGTGCCTCCTACCTCCCGTCCCGCCGTTTTAGCGACGGCACCGCCCGACATCTGGGAGACTTTGAGTGATCGCCGCGTGACAAAATAGCGAATCACACCTATGATCCCACGTATAAGAGCTATGCGATCGGCGGATCGGTCAATCCCATCCGGCCACTGTAATAATCGAAGCGCCTCTCAGAAGGCCCATGGATATTACAGAATGCGCATAGAGCTTTGGATCCGGCTTGCACATGTCATGATTGATGGCGGTCTCCTCTTTGTCGCCGTTTGTGAGTGGTGGGGCCGGTGCCCGTGAATCCTCGCAACGAAGGCGATTTGCGGATTTACGGTGACGCCATCAAATCTCTCAATTGGCGGAATATGTCAGCACACGCGACGTCCACCTTCCCCATCCCGTGCCGCCGACCGGCGGCTCAGGGCGCCGATCGCTTCGCCGCCTGGCGGGCCGGCCGTTTCGTCGCCGGCGGAATCAGCACGTCGGCCGGTACGCGAAAACGCGCGCGCAGCCGCTGGATCATGGCCATGCTCAATTCCTTCTTGCCCGCCAGGACCTCGCTGACACGACTCGACGTGCCCAGGATCGCCGCCATGTCCGCTCGGCTGAGGCCGTGCTGATCCATCAGGTAGCGCACCATGTCGGCCGTGGTCGGCGGGTGGCGCGGCCATTTCGCCGCTTCGTAAGCCGCGATCAGGCGCGCCTGGGCTTCGAGCCGAGCGATATCGCCCGGTTCGTCAGAGGCGAAGATACGGTCCACGAGGCCCCGCGCGGGCCAGTTCGGCATCGCTGTCGATGATGATCAGGGTCGCATCCATCAAACCGTCTCCGCATTGACCATGTAGACATACCGACTCGCCAAGCCAACGATATGCACTTGATTACCTATTCATTGCAGGGCATATGACCCCATGGCTTGGACGGTCCGGTTCCACCCCGACTTCGCGGGTGAAGCCCACCAGATGTCCGGGGCCGTGCGATCGGAGTTGATCGCCTCGAGAGTTTTGGACCCACCCTGGCGCGGCCTCACGTCGATACCCTGAACGGCTCGAAGCACGCCAACATGAAGGCGCTCCGCTTTCGCGCCGACGGCGGTGTCTGGCGAAAAGCATTCGCCTTCGATCCGCCGCGCGCCGCCATCTTGCTGGTCGGCGGCGAAAAGTCCGAGGTCGCTTCCGGCCGCTTCTACAGGAACCTCGTCAAGCGGGCCGATGCTCGTTTCGATCAACATCTGGAGAGGCTTTAGATGACCTATCGCACCGTCGATGCCGAGGATTGGATCGCGCGCCAGCCGGCGGCCGTGCGGGAAGCGGGCGAGGCGCGCGCCCGCGACCTTGTCCGCGACGCTACCTTGCGCCAGGTCCGCGAGGCGGTGAAACGCACCCAGGCGGAGGTCGCCGCCGCCTTGGGAACCTCCCAGGATCGGGTCTCCAAACTGGAGCGAAGCCAGGACGCCCTGGTCTCGACCCTGCGCCGCCACATCCGCGCCCTCGGCGGTAACCTGCGGCTCATCGTCGAATTCCCGGGCCGGCCCGC
>JACDGF010000173.1 GCA_013815405.1 Caulobacteraceae bacterium
CGCCCACGCCGGCCAGATCGATCGGGCCCCCCGCCAGCGGGCGGACCTCGAGCAACGGCGCCGCCAGGGCCTCGAAGCCCAGGGCCCGGACCCGTTCCGCCGTGACCCGCGCGCCGGGGCAGGCGCGGGTCACCCAGATCGTCTTAGAAAAAGGGGACATGATATATTTACCCCAATAGTGACGGCTGTTCGGGCGCTCCCTTGGTCGCCTTGCGGCCCCGCTTGCGGGGCGTCAGGACGCGGCCGAGGCTCCGCTCGAGGTCGGCGATGAAGGCGGCGGCCCCCACGGGGCGGCCGGTCGTCTCGGCGGCCCGCAGGGCGCCGAAGCGTTGAACGTCTTCGTCGCCGGGTTCGTCCAGGAGATCGGCGAAGCGGTCGATGCGGTCCAGAAGCGGCGCCACGGTCACCAACGGGTCGTCGTCGCCGGCCAGATGCGCCCGAACGCTCGACCAGGGCCAGTCGGGCGCGGGCCGCCAGCTTCGCCCTCACCGGGTTGAGGCTGACATAGCGCGCCGCCGCCGAAAGATGGGCTTCGTCCATCGCCACGCTGGAGAACCGGCTTTGAAAGAGGTGGCCCGACCAGCGCGAGCGGGCGTTGATGAAGCTTGTGTAGCGTCGATGGGCTTCGCCGACCGCCAGGCCGAGGCCGTCCTTGGTCCTCGGGGTCAGGATGAGGTGAACGTGATTGGGCATCAGGCAATAGGCCCATACCGCCACCTCGCGCCGGCGCGTCTCGCGGGCCAGGAGGTCGCGATAAACCGCCTCATCGCCCGGCTCGAAGAAGATCGGCCCGCGCCGGTTGCCCCGCTGGGTGACGTGGTGGGGGCAGCCGGGCGCCACGATGCGAGCCTGACGGGCCATGAGGTGAACGATAGACCACCTCAGGCCAAGGGGAAAATATATCATGTCCCCTTTCTCCGACACATCGGCCCCGCACCGGCAGGCGCTGGCGAGCACATCGCGTTTGAAGGTCGGGTCGGGATGCAAGGGGCGGTGCGCCCCGGCGTGGGGCTTGGCCTTCCGCTTCGACTGGCCAGAGCCAGACGGCTTTTGTCCCCGCGACGGCGGCACACTCGAATTGCCCGGTCCCTTGCGTGGGCCGCCGACCTTGGCTTCGAGTGCCGTCACCCGCGCGACCAACACCTCGATGCGCGCCAACAGCGTCGCAATCAACGCGTCCTTGTCGACCAAATCAGACGGCGGAGTCATCCATAGGTTGACTCACATTCAGCAACCCGCCGCAACCAGAAAATTCCACCCCTCACAGCGCCCCAAATCGGGGGGTGAGCAATTACAATTAACCTGACAATTCAGTTAGCATCATCGTGACAACCTCAATCACGCATCGCTAACCCGCTATTTTATTTGTACTAAAATTATCGCCGCCACCATTAATATTATCGACTCCACCGTTGAAAGCATTGCGGGTACTATAGATCTATTTTTTTCTCTCCGAACATAATACCTTATTCCTGCTACATGAGCTATCAGGCAGCCGCCCAACATAATGAAGAGTGCAAACAGATTCGTAAATAGCATGCGCTCGGTCATGACCCTGCCTTGCAGCCAGATTTGTTCTCTGCGTAGTATACCGCAGCACCGGAGATAAAGCCGACGCCCAAACCTACTGCTCCTCCGATGAGAAGCCCTGGGCCAGTCTCTGAAGTCGCTACCGCCCCAATTTCTCCGCCCAGTTCAGCGCCAGCAGCGCCAGCCCGCAGTGCCCCCAGCAATTCCGCTCCCGCAAAAAGATGCAGAGGCGCAAGGATGTATGTCGAGGCAGACGCGCCCACAGCCAAGCCCGCAGCTGCCGGCGACATTCCAAACGGGCATGTATTCTGCGGCTGTTTCGTCTGTCTATTCTGCTGCATCTTTTGCGGCCCCGTCCCTGCCCCTCCTCTTCCGCCCGTAAGATGTCCTCCTCCGCCCGCGCCGAAGTCGAAGGTCGGGATAGGCGAATAGGATTGGCGGCCCTGGCCGGTGACAGTGACGCCGCCCCCGGTCAGGGCGCTGCAACCGCCGTCGTAGCTACAGCCGTAGGCCCCGTAGTCCCCAGTTCCGGAGCTGGAAGAGTCGCCGCCGCTCAGGCTGCAATCCTCGCAGTTGTATAAAATGATGGCCGCGATATCCAATCCCAGGCCCGCCGTCCCGCTGGGATCCCGGGCGTTGATGGGATCGTTGCCCACATAGGCGTAGAGGTTGACGTCCGCGGCCATTCCGATGGGGTCGGTCTGGAGGAAGCGGCCGAGGGCGGGGTCGTAGGCGCGGGCCTTGTAGTGGTAGAGCCTGGCCTCGGGGATCATCGCCTGGCCGGTGTAGCCGAAGCGCGAGCCCAGCCAGCCGCTCGGCTGGCCGAAGGGGTCGTAGCCGCGCGCGGCGATCAGGGCGCCGGCGCTGTCCGACCAGCCGATGATCGAGCCGGCGTCGTCGGCGCGCAGCCAGCGGCGGTCGGATGTTCCCGGGCCCTGGTACCAGACCAGGGGCTCGTCCACTCCGGGGCCGAAGACGTGGCGGCGCAGGATATTGCCGGAGGCGTCGTATTCAGCGACGAGGTCGTCGCCGTCGTAGAGGAAGGTGGTCGTCGCCCCGGCCGCCGTGGAGTTCTGCGGGCGGCCCAGGGGATCGTAGGCCAAAGTCACCGCCGTCGGGGCCGAGGCGGTCAGCAGGTGGTTCTCCAGGTCGTAGCCATAGCTCCCCACCGAGTCGGAGATGAGGTTGCCCCTCGCGTCGTAGGTCGGAGTGACCCCGCCGGTCTTGGTGTACTGGTTGAGCCCATTGGCGACATAGCCCCGGGCCAGCGGGTTGGGGTGGAAGCTGAAGGCGTCGTTGGTCGCCGCCTTGGAGCTGATCTGGCTGGCCGGGCTCCAGGAGAAGTTGAAGGTCACGTCGTCGGCCGAGCCGCGGAAGCTCTGGGTCAGGGCGTTCAGCCGATCGGCCCCGTCGTAATTGACCAGGGTCGGCGAGGTCCCGCCGCTCCCCCGCGCGATCTTCGTAGCCCGGCCAAGGTCGTCGTAGCTGTAGGTCGCCAGCAGCCCAAGCCCCGAGGTCGCCCCGTTCTCCTGCACCTGGGTCACCCGGCCGAGGAGGTCGTAGGCATAGCCGACGTAGAGGGAATTGGGCGCGGCGTCGGGCCAGGTCACGCGGGTGCGGTCGCCGGCGAGGTCGTACTGGTAGGAGAGCGTCCTTCCCGACGCGGTCGTGCTGGTCAGCCGGCCCAGGGCGTCCCAGGCGTTGTCCACCCCCGCCCCGCCGGCGCTCCCGAAATGGGCGTAAAGCGAGCGGTTCAGCAAATCATAGGCATAGTAGACGTCCGGCTGGGTCGCGGGGGGGAAGTTCTTCAAGGTCAGGCGGTTCAAGGCGTCGTAGGTGAAGCCGATCGTCTCGCCGCTGCGCCTCCGGGCGGTGAGCAGGTTTCCGTTGGGATCGTAGGTGAAGCTCTCGTAGTCGGTGGTGCTGGAGGCGTTCGAACCCTGAGCCGGCAGGGGGAAGCGCACCTTGGAGACGCGGTCGAAGCCGTCGTAGACGGTGGTGGTGAGGTTGTCCTGGGCGTCCTTGACCGTGGTCACCAAGCCGTTGGGCGAATAGGTCGCCGTGGCGTAGTCGGCCTGCGACGCCGTGCCATAGCCGGTGGTGACCCCCGTCAGCTCGCCCGCCGCGTCATAGCGGTTGAACGAGATCAGGTCCGGGCCGTCGGCCCCGGCCACCCCCAGCGCGCACGCCGAGGCCGGAAGGGAATTGAACGCCGACCGGTTCATGCGCACCGCCGTGCAGACGAGGTTGTTCGCCGCGTCGTAGCCGAGCTGGGTCAGGGCATACGTCAGGCCCCCGCTGGCGAAGCTGGTCCGGACATATGGCACAGCGGCGCGCCTGCCAACCTACACGTCGGCTTTCTCGCTCCAGTCCAAGCCAAAGACTATTCGCCTCAGTAGACACGTGGCCGTTTCTCTCGTTCTGCCTCACCGCCGACACTTATGTCGATTGTCATGTGCCCATCGGCAGTGCGCCAACACGTAATTCGGTGAAGAGTTCGAACCCCTCCTTCAGTTGTCACCTGCATGTCGGCTCGCCAAATGACTCCCCATACCCTACTCTTGGTAAGTGTTCCCGCAGTAATTTTAATTTTCCCTACTTTATTTATAGGCTCGATAAGAGTGCGACATCTAGAAACAAAACTCCGATCTGCTACCAAAATTTCACTTTTTTCCGGCAAAGGCGGAGGGGTCAATGTTTCCATTTCAACAGCGCTCCACATTGCTCCCGCAATAATACCATATATAATCCGCTTGGCCAAATAAAATTGCGAATTCTTAGTGCCTCTAAATTCCCTTTTTTTGCTACTTTTGGACATCAATAGTCTCGCGCGTAGATTAAATACAGGGTAAGCTACCGCTCACCAGTGCGGCTCAGGGGAAATCGGCGCACGGCTACTCGGCGGAAAATAGAGCACACCGCCCCCGCTTAGGAGGAAATATCCACCGCCCTCTAACCGAAGTATATATGTTACATTACTTTCCCTAGTACTAGGCAGAAGAGCCGAGCAAATCTTCTCAGCCCTTAGGCATTCCTTGAGAATATCCCGCTGCGGCGTAACAAATTGTATACATTCGTCCGCAGCCCTGAAGCATGCACCTTCAGGTGACGAGACGCTAGTGGGGGAAATTGAACTAACTAGATAAGTCAAATTATTTCCCGCGGGTGCAAAAGATGTGCGTGCCTTGGCGACGACTAAAACACCCGCGACCGTGGTCGCTCCTTCACCCGCTCCTGATCCAGACCCAATAGCGGCTCCCCCAAATCCCCCGACGAATCCGCCGCCTTTAGTTCCGCCCCGGGTACCGTTGACATCGACCCCAGCCACCGTTGTCGCCGGATTGTTAGAGCCGAAGTCATAGCCGCCGATCTGGATACCGAAGACATCCGTCCCATTCTGCGGATTGAACCCGAGTATCGCCCCGATATCGTCCGCCAGATCCATCCCGCTGGGGTCGCTCGCGTTGATGGGATCGTTGCCCACATAGGCGTAGAGGTTGACGTCCGCGGCCATTCCGACCGGGTCGGTCTGGAGGAAGCGGCCGAGGGCGGGGTCGTAGGCGCGGGCCTTGTAGTGGAAGAGCCTGGCCTCGGGGATCATCGCCTGGCCGGTGAAGCCGAAGCGGGCGCCCAGCCAGCCGCTCGGCTGACCGAAGGGGTCGTAGCCGCGCGAGGCGATCAGGGCGCCGGCCCCGTCCGACCAGCCGATGATCGAGCCGGCGTCGTCGGCGCGCAGCCAGCGGCGGTCGGATGTTCCCGCGCCCTGGTACCAGACCAGGGGCTCGTCCACTCCGGGGCCGAAGACGTGGCGGCGCAGGATATTGCCGGAGGCGTCGTATTCAGCGACGAGGTCGTCGCCGTCGTAGAGGAAGGTGGTCGTCGCCC
>JACDGF010000174.1 GCA_013815405.1 Caulobacteraceae bacterium
CATGGGAGGAGTGGATAATTCCTCCCCCGCCCGTTTGCGGGGGAGGGGGACCGCGAAGCGGTGGAGGGGGCGGGGGCCGCGACAGATCTCAGCCGCCGCCGTCGGCGCCTCAGGCCAGATCCCTCACCTTCGGCTCGCGATCCCACTGCCGGGTTTTCGCGGGCTTGAGGAAGGCGCCCGCGCCGCCGGTAAGGTCCACCACGCCCGCGTCGGCCTTCACCCCGGCCTTGTCGAGCAGGGGCCGGGCCTCGGGGGTGAAGCCGATCGCCTTGAGGTGGCCGAAGGCGTCCTGCACGAAGCCCACCGCCGCGCCCTGCCCCACTAGCTCGGCGCAGCCGCCTTGTGACAGAACCAGCGCCACCGCGTCGAACACCACCGAGGGCGTGCCGGCCAGCTGGCCGTCGGCCTCCAGTTTCTTGCCGTCCTTGAGGGTCACGCCGCCGATCTTCGGCGCGACGATCTTGACCGTCGCGCCCTCGGCTTCGACCGCCTTGCGCAGCGCTTCGACCACCGCCCCGTCGGCCCCGTCGCTGACCAGCACCCCGACCGCCCGGCCCTTCAGCGTCTCGGGGTATTTGCCGACGATGCGCAGCGCGGGCGAGAGGTCCATGTCGACGGGCGCGGCCGCGGCCTTCGACTTGGCCGGCAGGTCCATGGCGAGGCCCGCCGCGACCCGCGTCGCCAGCGTCTCGTCCACATTGCGCAGGTTCGCCAGCACCCGGGTCCGCACGGGCGCCAAGGTCACCTTGGAGAGCTCGAAGACGAGGGCGCTGGCCAAATGGGCCTGCTCGATCTTGCTTTGGGAGCGGAAAAACAGCCGCGCGTGGCTATAGTGGTCGGCGAAGGTCTCGGCGCGCAGCCGAACCTTGGTCTCCCCCATCGCCAGCGGGAAGGTGCGGAAACCGCCCTTGGGGTCCTCCCGCGGGCCGCCGTCCTCGCCGGCCTCGGCGAGGCTGTTGGGCTCGTAGTTGGCGCGCCCCTCGAACACCTGGGTCTGCATATGGCCGTCGCGCTGGAGGTTCTGGAACGGGCAGCCCTTGGCCTGGTTGATCGGGATCTGGTGGAAGTTCACGCTTCCCAGGCGCGACAGCTGGGTGTCCTGATAGGAGAACAGCCGCCCCTGCAGCAGCGGGTCTTCCGAGACGTCGATCCCCGGAGGCATGTTGGTGGGCAAAAAGGCGGCCTGTTCGGTCTCGGCGAAGAAGTTGCTGGGATTGCGGTTGAGCACCAGGCGCCCGACGAAGCGGATCGGCACGAGCTCCTCGGGGATCAGCTTGGTGGCGTCCAGGATGTCGAAGGCCAGCGCATCCGCCTGGGCCTGGGTCAGGATCTGCACTCCGAACTCCCATTCGGGGAAATCGCCCGCGTCGATCGCCTCGAAGAGGTCGCGACGGTGATAGTCGGGATCGGCCCCGGCGATCTTGACCGCCTCGTCCCACAGGGTCGACTGCGTGCCGAGCTTGGGCCGCCAGTGGAACTTGACCAGCACCGCCTCGTCCGCGTCGTCGACCAGGCGGAAGGTGTTGACCCCGAAGCCCTCGATCATCCGCAGGCTGCGCGGGATGGCCCGGTCGGACATCGCCCACATGATCATATGGGTGGATTCCGGCATCAGGCCGATGAAGTCCCAGAAGGTGTCGTGGGCGCTGGCCGCCTGCGGATAGCCGCGGTCGGCCTCCATCTTCACCGCGTGGATCAAATCGGGGAACTTGATCGCGTCCTGGATGAAGAACACCGGGATGTTGTTGCCGACCAGGTCCCAGTTGCCCTCTCTGGTGTAGAACTTGACCGCGAATCCGCGCACGTCGCGCGGCGTATCCACCGAGCCCGCGCCGCCGGCGACGGTCGAAAAGCGCACGAACACCTCGGTCTTGACCCCGACCTCGGTCAGCACCTTGGCCCGGGTGTGGTCGGCCAAGCTTTCGGTGAGCTCGAAATAGCCGTGGGCCGCCGAGCCGCGCGCATGGACGATCCGCTCGGGGATCCGCTCGTGGTCGAAATGCTGGATCTTCTCTCGCAGGACGAAGTCCTCCAGCAAGGCCGGCCCCCGCCGCCCCGCCTTGAGCGAATTCTGATCATCGCTGACCGGCACGCCGAAATTGGTCGTCAGGCGCGCCTCGGGCGCCGAAGCGGCCTGATGCAGCTCGCCCCCGTCGCCTGTCGTCGCGGCGTGTGGGGTCGACGGGATCTGTTTGGCGCGCGCCATGGGGGCTGTCCTTTTGAAGAAGCGGAATCGGTTGCGAGCCACAACGCGCCGGAGGCGTCGAAGTGCCAATCAGTGTGGGGCGGGATCGAGATCGACCCGAGGGGAGATTTGAGGCTATGACGCGTTACGCATTAGAAGAAATCAATTATTTTAATGATCGTGCTCGATCGGCTCTATGTACCGGCCAACCTTCCTGAATTTAACGCTTTCCCCCCCGACTAGATCGGGGGGAAGGCGGCGACCCGGGATTTTTATCGTCGAGCGCCGTGGGTTGCGGAAAAAAATCTGGATCCCCGCCTGCGCGGGGAAGACGGTGAAGGGATAGGGCAGATGGGTGGATCGGCCAGCGCGATGGTGTGGAGACCAGGCGTTGGAATCAAAGCCCTAGACGCGTGACGCGCCACCGATCGCGCTCTATAACCGCCGGGCGAGCGGACGTTTCCCCCGGAGTCTGCATCATGAAATCCCTTCTCGCGGTGATCGGCGCCCTCGGCGCCTCCACGGCGGCGATCGGCGCGCCCATTGCGCCGATCTCCCAGGTCACCGTCGTCATCGGGCCCAAGCTCGAGGCCAAGGCCAATGTCTACGGTCAGCGCGACCTTGACCAGCTCGCCGACGGCCTGCGCAAGGCGGTCGAAAGCGCCCTGGCGCGGTCCGGCGCGGCCGGGCCGGGCGGCGGCAGGCTGGAGCTGGTCCTGGCCGACGCCATCCCCAACCGGCCGACGTCCAAGCAGCTGGGCGCCAGCACCGACCTCTCGTTCCGCAGCGTCGGGATCGGCGGGGCGACGATCGAGGGCGCCCTGGTCCTTCCGGACGGGGCGACCCGGCCGGTGCGCTTCCAGTACCGGCCCGTGGACATCCGCGACGTCCACGCCGCGGGCGTCTGGAGCGACGCCTACTGGACCTTCGAGCAGTTCGCGGGCCGCGCGGCCCGCGGGGACCTCTACGCGGCGCGCTGACCCGGCGGTTTCGTGACGGCGGCCGAGCCTCATCTGATCGACCGCCTGATCCAGATCATGGCGCGTCTGCGCAGCCCCGACGGCGGCTGCGCGTGGGACCTCGAACAGAGCTTCGCGACCATCGCGCCCTACACGATCGAGGAAGCCTATGAGGTGGCCGATGCGGTTCAGCGCGGCGACCGGGCCGACCTGCGCGACGAGCTGGGCGACCTGTTGTTGCAGGTCGTCTATCACGCCCAGATGGCGCGGGAGGAAGGGGCCTTCGATTTCGCCGATGTCGTGAGCGCCATCAGCGACAAGATGGTCCGCCGCCACCCCCACGTCTTCGGCGACGCGCCGCCGCGAACCTCGGCCGGCCAGGTGTCCGCCTGGGAGGACGTCAAGGCCGCCGAACGCGCCGGCAAGAGCCAGGCTCCCGCCAGCCTGCTGGACGACGTCCCCCTCGCCCTCCCCGCCCTCACCCGGGCGGTGAAGCTTTCCCGGCGCGCCGCCCGGGTGGGGTTCGCCTGGCCTGTCATCGGCGAGGTGATGGCCAAGCTCGCCGAGGAGGTCGCCGAACTCGAGGCGGAAATCGCCGCCGGCGACCTCGCCCGCGCCGCCGAGGAACTGGGCGATGTCCTGTTCGTCTGCGCCAACATCGCCCGCCACCTGGGCATCGACCCCGAAGGCACCCTGCGCGGCGCCAACGCCAAATTCACCCGCCGCTTCCAGTTTATCGAACGCTCCCTCGCCGCCGCCGGCCGCGCCGCCGATAGCGCCGACCTCCCCGAAATGGAAGCCCTCTGGCGGGCGGCGAAGGCGGCGGAGGGAAAAACACCTCTCCCAGAGGGAGAGGGAGGGGCCCATGGCGCAGCCATGGGAGGGTGAGGGGTTGCGCGGCCGGGGGATTTCACTCCATGTTTCAGCACCTTGGCGCAAGCTGGCGGGTCAATCGGATAGCGGGTAACCCCTCACCCTCCCTCTCCCTTTGGGAGAGGTGTTCAATGAGGCCGGTCGCAG
This sequence comes from Caulobacteraceae bacterium, assembly GCA_013815405.1. Lineage (GTDB taxonomy): Bacteria > Pseudomonadota > Alphaproteobacteria > Caulobacterales > Caulobacteraceae > Acaudatibacter. The sequence goes on from JACDGF010000174.1 coordinate 4,165, forward strand.
TTGCTCGAATCTTCCCAACGCCTGGGGGTCGAGGCGGGCGGAGATTAGCATGGCGCCCTCCGTGTCCCGGCGCGCGGTCACGCGGCCGTGTCGATGGAGCCAGGCGAGGGCCTCGCCGTCGGACGGGGCGAGCTCGAAGATGAGTTCGGGGGCGTCGTCGACCAGGGCGCCCAGGCGCTCCAGCAGGGCCTCGAAACCCTCCCCGGTGGCGGCCGAAACCGCAACGGCGCCCACCGCGGCGGCGTGTTCGGCCACGTCGGCCTTGGCCTCGGCGTCCAGCAGGTCGAGCTTGTTCCACACCTCGACGATCCGCCGGCCCGGCCCCGCCTCGACGCCCATCCGGGCCAGGACCCTGCCCACGTCGGCGCTTTCGGCCTCGCTGTCGTGGCCGGCGATGTCGCGGACGTGCAGGACGATGTCGGCCTCGCGCACCTCCTCCAGGGTGGCGCGGAAGGCGTCCACCAGTTCATGGGGCAGGTCCGAGATGAACCCCACGGTGTCGGAGAGGATCGCCGACCGCCCCCCCGGCAGCCGGACCCGGCGCAGGGTGGGGTCGAGGGTCGCGAAGAGCATCGATTTGGCCAGGACCTCCGCGCCTGTCAGGCGGTTGAACACGGTCGACTTGCCGGCGTTGGTGTAGCCGACCAGGGCGATGGTGGGATAGGGAACCCGCGCCCGGGCCGTCCGCTGCAGGCCCCGCGTGCGGCGCACCTCGGCCAGCTCGCCCTTGAGCCTCACGATCCGGTCCAGGAGGAGCCGGCGGTCCGCCTCGATCTGGGTCTCGCCCGGCCCTCCCAGGAAGCCGAAGCCGCCGCGCTGGCGCTCCAGGTGGGTCCAGGTGCGCACCAGGCGCGAGCGCTCATAGTCCAACCGCGCCAGTTCCACCTGCAGCCGGCCCTCCCGCGTGCGCGCGCGGCGGGCGAAGATCTCCAGGATCAGGCCCGTGCGGTCGACCACCTTGACCTTCCAGGCCCGTTCGAGGTTGCGCTGCTGGACCGGGGTGAGCGCGTCGTCGACCACCACCACGTCGATCCCTTCGACCTCGATAAGGACGCCGAGTTCGGCGACCTTGCCCTTGCCGAACAGGGTCGCCGGCGCGGCGGCGCGAAGGGGCGAGGTCACCGCCTCGCGCACCTCCAGGTCCAGCGCCCGGGCGAGGCCCACCGCCTCATCCAGCCGCGCCTGGGGGGTGCGCGGCGCATCGGCGCGGGGGCGCGCGGGATGGATC
>JACDGF010000175.1 GCA_013815405.1 Caulobacteraceae bacterium
GGCTCCGGCGGGGCCGCCGCCGCCAGAGTGGCGCGGCAGGCGGCGACCAGCGCCCACCCAAACGGCCCAGCGATCAGCCGCCGATGGCGCATGAAGCCCCTTGAGAACCCGCGATCTGGCCGAACCGTTAACGGAACCACGCGGCGGAGGCAAGTTTAGTTTTGTCAAGGGTATGGGCTGATACTGGTTGACTTCCGTTTTCGATTGGCCTTAGGTTTACAAGATCAGTTTATGACGATTATGTGACAATTTTTGTGCGGATTTATTACAGTCGCGGTCCCCGGTGTCGATCGGCGGTGACCGGGGCGGATCAGGCGCGGTTTTTAGTTCAACTACGGACGATAATGCACGATGGTACGCCGCTAGCGTCGGGGCCGCCGCCGGACGCCCCCTCCGTCGGCCCGCAAGAGAGCGGGCCGCATCTCCCCCGCTTCGCAAGGGAGGAGTGGAGATAAGTCCCCGCCGTTCCTTGCAAAGCCAGCCGAAGAGAATGTTAGCCGCCACGGCGCCGGCGAGCTGGGCGAGGATGTAGGCGACGGCTCCCCGCCAGGTCTTCTGATGTCGCAGCGCGAAGGCCAGGGTCACCGCCGGATTGAAATGCGCGCCCGAGAGGGGCCCCAGGATAGCGATCAGGACGATGAGTCCCGCGCCGGTCGCCAGGGTGTTGCCCAGAAGGGCGGTCGCGACGTTGCCGCCGGAAAGGCGTTCGCCCACGACGCCCGATCCGATGACGATCGCGAGCAGCAGCGCCGTTCCGAGCATCTCGCCCTCCAGCCGCCGGCCAAAATCGAACGGGTGGAGGGGCGGCTCTAGGCTAGCTCGCGACACATCGTCACCGCCGAAGGTTCGATTGAGCGCGGCCTCATCCGACGCTCGGCCCCCCGTGGTTCCGGGTCTGGCCCGATATCTTCCATGCGCTTCTGAAGGGAGAGTCGGTCGAGGTTCTCGAAGGGCAGGTAGATGAAGGGGTCGATGCGGGCGCCCAGCATCCGGTAGGCGTCGGCGAAGGCCGGACCGATCTCGGCCGCGGCGCCGTTGGCTTCGGCCGGATCGGGCAAACCCCAGTGCGCGGTCATCGGCGGCCCCGGCCAGGTCGGGCAGATTTCGCCGGTCGCGTTGTCGCAGACGGTGAACACGAATTCGAGGTCCGGCGCGTCGGTGGCCCGCCAGAACTCCTCCCATGGCTTGGAACGCAATCCCTCGGTCGGATGGTCGAGAACCCCAAGCTTTTTCAGAACCAGTCATTGCCGCGGGGTTCCACCGGAGACGGAGATTCACCAAAGTTCGTCCGGCTACGTCCTAAAATTAGGCAGTTGTCATCAAACTGTCATAAGTAATACGTGCAAATTTTACTTGACTGTCGAGGGGTTCGACTGGCACTGAGCACCGGGCTCGCGGCCTCCCAACTCCGTGATTTTTTCCAACGGCGGGCCAACTCCTGGAGCAGTAAAGGCGTTTGATAAACCTCAAGCCTTCAGGGGTTTGATTAAACAATCGCCTCTGATCATCGAACACACCCATGGCAATGCAGGAACACCACCCAAAATGTCCAAGATAAAACTCATGATAGGCGCCAGCGCCCTCGTCGTCGCGGCCGTAGGCATCGCCGGTTCGGCCGGGGCGATGGTCACCACCCAGTCCTATGGCGGCGGCTCCTCGCTGATCGCGCCGTATCTGCGCCAGGCCGAGGACTGCTACGGCAATCCCACCGACCTGGTGTTCAAGGGCGCCGACCTCCATACCCCCACGACCTTGACCGTCCCCTTCTTCCAGTTCAACGGCACGCCGCCGCGGGACTGCTCCGTGGCCGGAGACCGCGTCGACACCAGCTTCCAGCTCAACTACATTTCCACCGGCTCGGGCACCGGCATCAAGGGCCTCTACAGCCATGACGCCGCCGCCTTCTGGGGCGACACCGTGCCCCCGGGCAACAACGGCACCGCCTATCCGTCGGTCGACTACGCCGCGGGCGAGACCTCCCTTGGGGCCACCGACGTCACCGTCTATAACTCCGGCGGCGTGGAACAGGGCATCACCTTCACCGCCACCCCCGGGCCCGGCCAGTATCCGATCCCGCAGCCGAAATTCGGCAATCTCATCCAGGTTCCGCTGCTGATCACGCCGGTGGCCATCGCCTATGACTCGGTCTACAAGAAGGTCCGCCAGGGCGACGGCTCGGTGACGCGCTATCACTTCAAGATCAAGAAGGCGCGCGCCAACGGCAGCGGCGGACTGGTCCTCGACGCCGCCACCTATTGCGGCATCTTCAACGGCCAGATCACCAACTGGAACGATCCGGCCCTCAAGGCGCTCAACAGCGGCAAGAGCCTGAAGGACCTGGGCGATCCCGACCCCTTCAACGTTCCCATCACCATGGTCGGGCGGTTCGACAGCTCGGGAACCAGTTCGGTGTGGACACGGCATCTGGCGGCCATCTGCCCCAGCGTGATCAGCGGCAACCAGTACGCCGACTCGACCTCGACCATGCCCGCGACCCTGCAGGGCCCGCACTACCTCAAGGCCAACCCCAACTTCCCGTTCACCGACACGCCCGGCAAATACACCCTGGCCGACGGCAGCGACGGGGTGGCCAAATACATCCAGTTCGATCCGGCCAACGATCCGGGCCCCAGCGCCGGCGACACGGTGATCCAGGGCCGGATGGGCTATCTCGGCCCCGACTATGTGCTGCCGGCGGTCCTCGACACCGGGACCAACACCTACGGCCTCAACACCGCCAGCATCCTGCGGGTGGTGGGCGCCAAGCCGATCGCACCCACGGCCGGCGCGGCGTCTCTCTCCTACAAGGCGACGATCGTCCCGCCGACCGGCGGCAATCAGTCGGATCCCAGCAAGTGGGTGCAGGCGGCCAGCAAGACGGCCGACATCGCCATCCCGTCGAACCCCAAGGCCTATCCGATCGACGGCACCAGCAACTATCTGGGCTATACCTGCTATGCGGATGCGGATGTGACCGCCAAGCAGGTGGCGTTCCTCAACTGGTTCGAGAACGACCCGACCGTGACCGACGCCACGAAAGGCCTTCTAGGCAAGGCGGGCTTCGCTCCGATGCCGGGCACCTGGAACAAGGCGATCACCGACACCTTCCTGGTTCCGACGGGAAGCACCATGTCCCTGAACCTGAATATCAAGCAGGCTGGAACGGGTCCGGCCAGCGGAACCGGCTCCCAGTGCAAGGCGATCACCCCCGGCGCGTAACCACCGGATCGATCGACAGCGTAACGGCGGCGGCCCCGGCGAAAGCCGGGGCCGTTTTTGTTCTCGCGATCGCGCCTTTGTCTTTTTTTATCTTCCCCCTGTGGGGGAAGTACCGGCGAAGCTAAGGGAAGGGGGCTCTGTCCGCGCGCGTTTGAGCGGAAAGGTCGCGCCCGCCCCGACCCCCTCCATCCCTTCGGGGTCCCCTCCCCCAAAAGGGGGAGGAGATATCTATGAAACCGCGTCCGCCGCCTCGCCGATCGCCTGGTATGCCGCGTCCAGATCGGCGTCGGTGACGCAGTAGGGCGGCAGGACGTAGATCACATTGCCCAGGGGACGCAGGAGGATGTCGCGACGGAGGAACTCCGCGCGCAGTCTGGGCCCCACGGCGGCGAGATAGCCCGACCCGCCCAGGGCCAGGTCGATCGCGGTGATCGTGCCGCAAACCCTGGGCCGGGCGAAGCGGGCATTCGCCGCGAGGGCCTCCAGGCGCATCCGCTGGGCGCGGCCCAGGGCGGCGATCCGCTCCAGCACCGGTTCGGTCCGCCAGATCTCGACGTTGGCGAGGGCGGCGGCGCAGGCGATCGGGTTGGCGGTATAGGAGCTGGAATGGAAGAAGGCGCGGGAAAGGTCGGGCGAGCGGTGTGCCTGGAACACCTCGGCGGTGGCCAGGGTGGCCGCCAGCGGAAGGGAGCCCCCCGTCAGCCCCTTGGAGGTGCAGAGGATATCCGGCGCGACGCCGGCCTGTTCGCAGGCGAAGAGAGTCCCGGTCCGTCCCCAGCCGGTCATCACCTCGTCGGCGATGAAGAGCGTGCCCGTCGCGTGCGCGATCGCCTTGAGCTCGGCCAGGACGAAAGGCGGATACATGTGCATCCCCCCCGCGCCGAGGACCAGGGGCTCGACGATCAGGGCGGCGGCCCGCCGTCCGCGGGCGAAGGCCCCGAAGGCGTCCAAGGTCGCCTGCTCGCGTCCGGCGGCCGGGAACGGCAGGGTGTCGACCTCGAAGAGCAGCGGCTCATAGGCCGCGTTGAATACCCCCCGCGCGCCGACGCTCATCGCCCCGATGGTGTCACCGTGATAGCCGTGCTCCATGACCACGATCCGCGTGCGCGCCTCGCCCCGGTTGCGCGCGGCGCCCAACGCCATCTTCAGGGCGACCTCGACGCTGGTGGAGCCCGAATCCGAATAGAAGACGTGGTCGAGGCCGGGGGGCGCCATCTCCACCAGGGCCCGCGCCAGACGCTCGGCCGGCTCATGGGTGAAGCCGGCGAAGATCACCTGGTCGAGCCGTTGGGTAGCCTCGGCGATGGCGGTCATGATCGTGGGATGGCGATGGCCGTGGGTGACCACCCACCAGGAGGAGATCGCGTCGAGGATGCGGCGGCCATCGCGGGTTTCGAGGAAAGCGCCCTCGGTGCGGACCACCTCCGTCGCCGGCGGCTCCGTGGCGTGCTGGGTGAACGGGCGCCAGACCGGCGAGGGGGTCATCTTCCGGTGAAGTCCGCGAGTTGGAAATGATCGGCGAAGGCCCGCCGCAGGGTCGCCGAGGTCAGGGGATCGAGGAATGGCAGGCGCCCCAGCACCTTCACCCCCGAGAACGCGGCGACGGTGGCCTGGGTGTCGGCCATCTGATCGCCGATGAAGGCCATGCCCAGGACGGGCACGCGGCGCGCGGCGAGGGCTTCGAGCGAGAGAAGGGCATGATTGATCGCCCCTAGGCTCGTGCGGCCGCACAGGATCACCGGCGCGCCCCACCGCGCGAAGAGGTCGATGGTCAGGGTGTCGCGATCCAGGGGAACCATCAATCCCCCCGCGCCCTCGACGACCAGCGGGCCTTCGCTCCGTGGTGGCGTGAGGTCGTCGGGGTCGATGCTCACGCCGTCGATCTCGGCGGCGAGATGCGGCGAGACCGGGGTCGTCAGGCGCCATGCTTCGGAAAGGATGCGCGAAGGGTCCGCGCCCGAGAGCCGGGCGACCACCTGGCTGTCGGTTTCCTCCGCCAGGCCCGCCTGCACCGGCTTCCAATAGCGCGCGCCCAGGGCCTGGACCAGGGCGGCGGCGAACACCGTCTTGCCGATCCCGGTGTCGGTCCCGGTGACGACGAAGATGGGGCCATTCATGCCGCTTACGCGTCCCCGCCCCCTCCACCCCTTCGGGGTCCCCCTCCC
>JACDGF010000176.1 GCA_013815405.1 Caulobacteraceae bacterium
GCTCCCGCCCATCGCGAGTGGTGACACGATCGCCGCGCTCGCGTTCACGGAGCCGTCCGGGAAGTGGGACGCGGCGGGCATCATGATGGAAGCGACCGCGGAGGGCGATCACTCTCTGCTCTCGGGCGAGAAGATGTTCGTCATCGACGGCAACGTCGCCGACGTGATCGTCGTGGTGGCCCGCACTGCGGGTACGACCGGTACCGACGGCATCTCGTTCTTCACGGTGAGCGGGAACGCCAAGGGCCTGACCCGCACCGCGCTGTCGACGATGGACATGACCCGCAAGCAGTCGAAGCTCGAGTTCGACAAGGTGGTCGCCGAGCCGCTCGGTGCGCCGGGCTCGGGTTGGCCGGCGTTCTCCAAGACGCTCGACCAGGCCGCGGTTGCGCTCTCGAACGAGATGATGGGCGGCGCGCAGAAGGTGCTCGAGATGTCGGTCGAGTACGCCAAGGTGCGGGTCCAGTTCGGTCGCCCGATCGGGTCCTTCCAGGCGGTCAAGCACCTCTGCGCCGAGATGGCCGCCGAGCTGGAACCCTGCCGCGCCCTGGTCTGGTACGCGGCCCACGCCGCCGACGCCCTGCCGGCCGAGGCGCCGCTCGCCGCCGCCCACGCCAAGGCCCACCTCTCCGAAGTGAGTCGTTTCGTCGCCCGCTCGGCGATCGAGGTCCACGGCGGTTACGGCTTTGCCGACCTTTCGGGGCTCCACTTCTGGTTCAAGCGTGTCGGGCTGGACCGCCAGCTCCTCGGCGGCCCCGAGCGCATCCGCGCCGTGGCCGCGGCGATGCAGGGCTTGGCGGCTTCTACCCGCCGGCCCCCAGCTGATCCAGCATGTATGCATAGTATTCGGCGATGTCGCGGAACTGGCGGAAACGGCCGGACTTCCCGCCGTGGCCGGCCTCCATATTGACCCGAAGCACCAGGGGGTGGTCGTCGGTCTTGGTCGCCCGAAGCTTGGCCACCCACTTGGCCGGCTCGTAGTACTGCACCTGCGAATCCCACAGGCCGGTGGTGACGAACATTGCCGGATAGGCCTTGGCCGCGACATTGTCGTAAGGTGAGTAGCTCAGCATATAGTCGTAGAAGCGCTTGTCCTTGGGATTGCCCCATTCGTCGAACTCGTTGGTGGTGAGCGGGATCGACTCGTCGAGCATGGTGGTGACCGCGTCCACGAACGGAACGCGCGCGATGATCACGCGGTAGTCGTCGGGGGCCAGATTGGCCACCGCCCCCATCAGCAGGCCGCCGGCGCTGGTGCCCAGAGCCGCCACCCGCCCCTTGGCCGCATAGCCCTGGGCGACCAGGCCGCGGGTGACATCGATGAAGTCGGTGAAGGTGTTCTTCTTCTTCAGGAGATGGCCGTCGTCGTACCAGGCCCGGCCCATCTCCTGACCGCCCCGGACATGGGCGATGGCGAAGACCATGCCCCGGTCGAGCAGGCTGACGACCGGCAGCCAGAATTCCGGATCGGTCGATTCGCCGTAGCTGCCGTAGGCGTGCTGCAGCATGGCCGCCGTTCCGTCGCGCTTGAACCCCTCGCGGTAGACCATAGAGACGGGAATTCGGGTTCCGTCCCTGGCGGTTACCCACACCCGCTCGGTCCGGTAGAGGCTGGGATCATAGCCGTTGACCGCCTGGACCTTCAGCAGGCGGCGCTCGCGCGTCTTCAGGTTCACCTCATAGGTCGTCGTGGGCGTGGTCAGGGAATCATAGGTGTAGCGCAGCCAGGGGCTGTCCGGATCGGCGTTGACGCCCAGGGACATGGCGTAGGCCGGCTCCTCGGCGGTGATGAAGCGGCTCTCTCCCGCATCGGCCAGGGTCCGCAGGCGCTTGAGGCCGCCCGAGCGCTCCTCGATGGCCAGGACGCCGTGGAAGAGATCCACATCGGCGATGAACACCTTGCTGTCGTGGGCGACCCGCTCGCGCCACCGGCCCCGGTCGCCCCAGGCCTCGCCGTCCGCCAGGCTCATCAGCCGGTAGTTGGGCGCGTCCCAATTGGTGCGGATCACCCAGCGGCCGTCCAGGTGGTCGGCCTGGTAGAGGAAGTCGCGCCGGCGGGGCGCCAGGATGGCGAAGAGTTTCGGCGCCCTGGCCGGAGCACAGCGCTGCTCGCTGCTGACCGTGCTTTCCAGGAGGATGCAGATGTATTTGTCCGACCGCGACCGGGTCAGCCCGATGTAGAAACTGTCGTCGTTTTCCTGATAGACGACGATGTCGGCGCTGGCTGGCGTCCCCAGGACGTGGGCCTTGACCCGCTTGCTGAGCAGGGTGACCGGGTCCTTCTCGACGTAGAAGATGGTCCGGTTGTCGTCGGCCCACACCGCTCCGGGCTCGATGTCGGCGACCTCGTCGGCCATGATCTGGCCGGTGGTCAGGTCCTTGACCTTCAGGGTGTATTGCCGCCGCCCGACGGTGTCCTGCGCCCACGCCAGCAGGCGGTTGTCGGGGCTGACCGCGGCGCTGGCCACCTGGAAGAAGCCCTTGCCGGCGGCCATGGCCGGCTGGTCGAGCATCACCTCCTCGGGCGCGCTCATCGCGCTCTTGCGCCGGGCGGTGATCGGATAGTCCTTGCCGGTCTCGAAGCGGTCGTAATACAAATAGCCGCGCTTCTCGTAAGGGACCGAGCTATCGTCCTGCTTGATCCGCCCGACGATCTCCGCATAGATCTTGTCCTGGAGCGGCTTTTGCTTGGCCGTGACCGCATCGGTGTGGGCGTTTTCCGCCTTCAGATAGGCCAGCATATCCGGGTTCTTGCGGGTATCGTCTCGCAGCCAGTAATAGGGGTCGGAACGAACCCCGCCCGGCGACGCCACCGCGTGCGGACGGGCCGCCGCCACCGGCGCGCCCTGCCCGGCCGCTTGGCCGGCGCTAAAAATGGTCATGCCGGCAATCCCCGCCCAAACGGCCCACCGCCTCATGGGTTCGCCCCCTCTTTAAGTTGGCGGGATAGATGCCACGCTCTCCCGCGCGGCGCCACCCGCTCGACGTTGCTCTCCTCTTCTATCGCCTGGCCATGACGTTCGTGGTGGAAATCCCGATCGCGAAGAGTAGCATCGCGCTCCTTGGCCGGTTCAAGTGGGTAAGGGCGTCCCGATGTTCAGATGGATCGGCTGGCTGGCGCCGGTGATCGTGCTGCTCAGCGGATGCGGCCGTCCGGCGAGCGGGAATCCGGACGCCGCCAAGATCGCGGTTTCGCCGCCGGCCGCTCCGGCCGCCCTCCCCGACAACGCCGGCTATCCGCCGGACTACGCGGCCTTCAAGGCGGCCGCCGCGGAGTTCGCCAAGGGCGAGACCCATCTGATCCAAGTCGATGGCGAACCGGGCGAGGCGCGCCATTTCGACTTGATGGACTGCGCCGAAGCCGACCGGGTGAAGGAGCCCGCCGGTCAGGCGGCGTCGCCGTTGGAAACCCTCGCCCGCCGCGTCGCCCTGCTTCAGCGATCGCTCCTCACGGCCGGCTATCCGCCCGAGCTGTTCGAAACGGCTTTGCGCGACTATGAGCGGCGGGAACTGGCCTATTGGGCCGCGGCGGCGCCGACGGAGCTCGAGGTTCCCGACCAGAGCGGCGATCGTTACGCCAGGGCGCTCACGCGCCTCGCCTCGGACATCGAGGCCGCGCGCCAGACGCGCCGCCCTGACCTGCCCGCGATCATCGTCGAGGGCGGATGCGGGGCCGCGGAATCCCCCGCCGTCATCCGGTCCGACCCCCCCGGCGGCCGCGTGTGGGTGATCACCAAATTCGCCTTCGACGTGTGCAAGGCCAGCCGGCGCGACCCCTGGGACCGCGAAACCTGCGCCCGCTGGTCGGAAATGGATCCCGGCCGCCCCGCCGAGCTTTCCGGGAACTACGCCTATCAGGCTCGCTGGCCCGACGGCTCGACCGGGCGCGGGACCCGGCGGATCGAACAGGCGCCCGGCGACACGCCGGCGGTCTATCTGGTGAGGAAGAATTGATCAGCGGCTATCTGCAAGGCCTGACCAAGGTCCTGGGCCTCGGCGCCGCCTTCGCCGCCATCCCGCTCTTCGCCTCCATGGCGGGCCTCGAGCCGCCCTGGCCGCCGGCGATCGGCTATGTGTCCGCCGCCCTGGTCCTGCTGGCGTCGCTTCTGGCCTGGGAGTGGACCCGGCGGACGAAGATCCGCCAGCGGCGATTCCTGATCATCGCGGCCACCGTGCTGACGGTGGGCGGCCTGTTGGCCTATCTGGTGCAATATTCCCTGTTCGTCGAACCCATCCCCGGAACCAAGGAGCGGGTGGTGCGCGGCTTCGTCTGCTCGCCCGAGGCCAGGCTTCTCTATGGCGCCGCTTGCCCCGACCTGCCCCGCGACGCCCTGCGCGACGCCGAATGGGAGTCCCTCGCCCTTTGGACCCGCGCCTCGGTCACCACCGTGCGCCTCGGCCTCGCGGCCTCCTGGCTGCTGTTCACCGCCGGCCTGATCGGCGCGGTGGGCGCGATCCTGGCCGGACGGAAGGTGTAGGGCCGGCGGCCGGACCCAGGACGCGACCGCGGGAATTCACCCTTGCGTTGGCGCAAACGCAACTTTATCTTACCTGTGTCTTACCTGATTCAAGGATCACGCCATGTCCGCGCGCCCATCCCTGAGCACGACCGTATCGACGAAGGGCCAGGTCATTCTGCCGGCGTCGGTGCGCAAGGCGCGTGACTGGCGGGCGGGTACCCGCCTTGTGGTGGAGGACACCGCCGACGGCGTCCTTCTCAAGGCCGCGCCGCTGTTCGCTCCGACGCGAGTCGAAGACGTCTTCGGCTCCCTGCCCTATTCCGGCAAGCCCAAGACCATCAAGGAGATGAACGCGGCGGTCCTGGCCGAAGCCCGCCGGCGATATGCTCGCGATTGACACCAATCTAGTCGTCCGTTTTCTGACCGGAGATCACCGCTCCCAATCGGCCAAGGTCAAGGCGCTCATCGCGCGCGAGACGGTGTTCGTCGCCACCACCGTCTTGCTGGAGGTGGAGTGGGTCCTGCGAAGCGTCTACAAATTTGGCGCCCCGAAGATACAGGATCGACTGACCGCCTTCATCGGCCTGCCCAACGTTGTGCTGGAAGACGCGGCGCGTGTCGCGGCGGCGCTCGATGCCATGGCGGGGGGCCTGGATTTCGCCGACGCTCTTCACTTGGCCGCCGCCGAGAACTGCGAAGCCTTCCTCAGCTTCGATCGCGGGCTGGCGAAAGCGGCGGCGGCGATGGGTGGAATTCCCGTCCGCGCGCCGTAGTATCGAACGGAAAGCTCAACAAATGCATCGCCTCGCCAAAGTCATGACCATCCTCACCCTAAGAGCCTGACCCAAAAGGCGCTGGTCGGGAGGTTGGTGTCGTGATTCACCGGCTCGGTGTCAACCGAGGGGAGTGATTGGGCATGTGG
>JACDGF010000177.1 GCA_013815405.1 Caulobacteraceae bacterium
GCCCGGCGACGCGGACGAGATCGCCGGCTTCTGCTCCCTGACCTACGACGTCGGCTTTCCGATGATGGCCAAGATCGAGGTCAACGGCGCCGGCGCTCATCCCCTCTGGGCCTGGCTCAAGCACGAGAAGAAGGGCCTCTTGGGAAGCGAGGCGGTGAAGTGGAACTTCACCAAGTTCCTCGTGGGTCGCGACGGGGCGGTGGTGGCGAGGTTCGCCCCCAACACCGAACCCAAGGCCCTGGAATCGGCCATCGAGGCCTTGCTCTGATGGAGGGCGCCTTCGACGTGGTCGTCATCGGCGCCGGGCCTGGCGGCTATGTGACGGCGATCCGCGCCAGCCAGCTGGGCCTGATCACCGCCATCGTCGAGCGGGAGGCCCTGGGCGGCGTGTGCCTCAACTGGGGCTGCATCCCCACCAAGGCCCTGCTCAAGTCCGGCGAAGTCTATGAGCAGCTGGCGCATCTGGGAGACTACGGCCTCTCGATAGAGGGCCGCGGCTACGATTTCGGAAAGGTCATCGAGCGCTCGCGCAAGGTCGCCAAACAGCTCTCCGCCGGCGTCGCCTTCCTGATGAAGAAGCACAAGATCGACGTGGTGAAGGGAACCGCCCGGCTGGAAAAGGCGGCGGGCGCCCCCAAGGTAGTGGTGGCCCTCGAGGCGGGCGGCGAGCGGGCCTTGACCGCCAAGTCGGTGATCCTGGCCACCGGCGCGCGCGCGCGGGTGATCCCGGCCGCTGGACTCGTCCCCGACGGCGAGCGGGTGTGGACCTATCGCGAGGCCATGGTCCCGAAAGCCGCGCCCGCGTCGCTGCTGGTGGTCGGCTCGGGCGCCATCGGCATCGAATTCGCCAGCTTCTATCGGGCCCTGGGGGCGGAGGTCACCGTGATCGAAGCCCTGCCGCGCATCCTGCCGGTCGAAGACGAGGAAATTTCGGGCATCGCCAAAAAGGCGTTCGAAAAACGCGGATTGAAGTTCCGCATCGGCGCCAAGGTGGTGAGGCTCGCCGCTTCGAAGTCCGGCGTCGCCCTCACCCTGGAGACCGGCGGCAAAACCGAAACCCTGGAGGCCGAACGGGCCATCGTCGCGGTGGGCATCGACGGCAATGTCGAGGATCTCGGCCTCGAGGCTCTGGGGGTCGGGGTCGATCGCGGCCACGTCGCCATCGACGCCGACGGCGCCACCAACGTCCCCGGCCTCTACGCCATCGGCGATGTCGCCGGGCCGCCCTGGCTGGCGCACAAGGCCAGCCACGAGGGTGTCCACTGCATCGAACATATCGCCGGGGTCGCCGGACCGGCCATCCCCGCTCCCATTCCCGGATGCACCTATTCCACCCCGCAAGTCGCCTCGGTGGGCCTCACCGAAGCCCAGGCCAAGGAGAAGGGGCTGACGGTCAAGGTCGGCCGCTTCCCCTTCCGGGTGAACGGCAAGGCCATTGCGTCGGGCGAGACCGAGGGTCTGGTCAAGACGGTGTTCGACGCCGTCACCGGGGCCCTGATCGGCGCCCATATGATCGGCGGCGAAGTCACCGAAATGATCCAGGGCTTCGCCCTGGCCATGACCCTGGAGGCCACCGAAGCCGAACTCTTCGCCACCGTCTTCCCCCACCCGACGATGAGCGAAGCCATGCACGAGGCCTCGCTCGACGCCTTCGGGCGGGTGCTGCATTTGTAGGGAGCCAAAACCTACTCCCTCCCTCCCCTTCATGGGGAGGGACGATCGCGAAGCGATCCGGGTGGGGCTGTCCGGGTGACTGCCGCGCGGTGGATTTCACACCACTTCCCCACCCTGACGGCTTCGCCGTCTGTCCCTCCCCATGAAGGGGAGGGAGGAAATTCGCTCTCCCTACCGCTTCTCCCCTCGCGCCACTTTCTCCACGCCGCCCTCCGCCTCCGCGATCCGTTGAATGGCGACATAGTCGGTCTTGCCCGTGCCGAGGACCGGGATCTCCGGGGCCTTGACGATCCGGCGGGGCACGGCGAGCTCGGGGGCGCCGATCCCCTGAGCGTGGGCGATCAGCGTCGCGACGTCGGCGTCGCGGCGGTCGGTGACCAGGACCATGCGCTCGCCCTTCTTGGGGTCGGGCAGGGCGATGACGGCGTGGCGGGACTCCGGCCACAGAGAGGCGGCCAGATCCTCGGCGGCGGTGAGGGAGACCATTTCGCCGCCGATCTTGGCGAAGCGCTTGACCCGGCCCAGGATGGTGATCCAGCCGTCGTCGCTGATCTCCACCACGTCGCCGGTGTCGTGCCACCCGCCCTCCGGCGCCTCCAGTTCGCCGCCGGGCTCCAGATAGCCGCTCATGATGTTGGGGCCGCGCACGAACAGCCGGCCGCCGCGAGCAATTCCCGGGACCGATTCGAGGCGCGTCTGGATACCGGGCAACAGAGCCCCCACCGTGCCGCGGCGATTGTCGGTCGGCTTGTTCACCGCGATCACCGGCGAGGCCTCGGTGGCGCCGTAGCCTTCCAGCACGGGCACGGGGCCGAACCGCTCGGCGATCAGGTTGTGGGTCTCCTCGCGCACCTTCTCGGCCCCGCAGACGATGAACTGGAGGCCCGAAAGCTCTCCGGCGTCGGCGGCGCGGGCGTACTGGTTGACGAAGGTGTCGGTGGCCAGAAGAAGGCTGGCGCCGGCATCCTTGATCAGCGGCGGGATCAGCTTGACGTGCAGCGGGCTGGGATATTCGAAGGCCTTCATCCCGGTCATCAGCGGCAGCAACACCCCGCCGGTGAGCCCGAAACAGTGGAAGATCGGCAGGGGATTGAACATCACCCAGTTCGGGTCGAGCGGGATGTGGGCGCCGATCTGGGCGACATTGGCCAGCAGATTGGCGTGGCTGAGCACCACCCCGCGCGGCGCCCCGAAGCTGCCTGAGGTGAACAGCACCACCGCCGGATCGGAGGGCTTGCCCGGGGCGCGCGCCCGACGGGCGATCAGCGAGGCGGTGAGGGCCAGTACCCGGTCGACGGGGCCGATCGTCTTGCGGACATCCTCAAGGTAGACGATCTCGCAGGTGACTTCCAGGGCGTCCACCTGGTCGTGCAGCTTGCCCTGTTCGATGAAGCGGTGAGAGGTCAGGACGCGTTTGACGCCGGCGAGCCTGGCCGCCGCGCGCAGATTGCGGATGCCGGCGGTGAAGTTGAGCATGGCCGGGACCCGCCCGACGGCGTGAAGGGCGAAGAAGGTGACCACCGCCCCGGCGCTCGACGGCAGGAGCACGCCGACGTTGTCGCCGCGCTTCGTACCCGCCGCCAGCTTGCGGCCGAGCGCGAAGCTCGCGCGGATAAGATCGGTGTAGCTCAAGGGTTTGCGTTCCTGGTCCTCCAGGATCGGCTTGCCGGCCCCGTACCGATGGGTCGCGTCCAGGAGGGCGTCGAACAGGGTGCGATCGGCTTGCCGGGGGTCGAAGGCGCGCGCCATGGGGCCGGAAGCTATAGGCGGCGCCGTCGCTTGGAAAGCGCCATCAGGGTCGGGAGCGATCGGCCAGGCGCGAACGGGCGAAGGCGTCGATGGCCGTGAGCCAGGGGTCGCGAACCGGGTCGCGCTCCAGTTCCAGCGCCTCGGCGCCGCCGGCCAGGCGGATCGACGAACAGGGTGTCAGATTCAAGCAACCGGACCCCCGGTCGCCTTCGACCACCAGGACCGGCGCGCTCAGCGGCGCGGGATATTCGCGCGCGGCCCGAACGGCGGCCTCGAACGCCGTCCGCCATCGAAGACTGGGATCGCCCATGCGCAGATCCGGATTGGCCCGCTGCCACGCCAGGGTCACCCCGCCGCGCCAACGGTCGTGGGTCGCGCCCCGGGCGAAGGCGTCGGGCATGTCGCGGCCCCATCCCTTTTCGCCCGGCGGGCGCAGACGGTCCAGGCCGAGAAATCGCGGAGCGGGCGCGTGACGGGGCGCGGTGAGCCTCGGCGCGCTCAGGATCAGGCCCCCGGAAGCCAGCCCGCCTTGCGCCGCGCGCACGGCGACGAGCGCGCCCACGCCTTGGCCCAGAACGATCAGGTGCGTCTCCGGCGGGGCGCGGATGACGGCGGAGGCCATGGCCAGGACCGCCGTCACATCCGGATCGAAACTTTGCGCATAGCCGAGGTCGCGCGGGCCCGCGGTTCGCCCCGACCCGCCCTGGCCGGCGCCCTCCAGCACCCAGACGCAATAGCCCCGGCGACCCAGGTCGCGCGCGGTCTCGAACCAGGTCTCGGCGGTCTCGCCGTAGTCCGGCAGGATCAGGATCTGGGCCCTGGCGACGGTGGCGGGCGCGGCGACGCCGTAACGCTGGGCCGGCGCCTCGCCCACCCGCAGGAACCCCCACGCCCATCCCTCCGGAGGGTAGAAGCGCTCGCCCAGGGACGGCGGCGTCCGGCTTTCCGCGAACGGCGCGAGGCCGCCCCCGCCCGAACAGGCGACGGCCAGCCCGGCCGCCAGAATCCCCAGGATCAGCCCCCGCCACATGGGCGCCAGTCATTCGTCCGACGCGGCCCTCCGAGCAAGCCGCTTGATCCCGAGGCCCGGACCGACGATCTAGGCCCCATGACCACGGTCCTGGATCGAACCGACCTTCGCGCCCGGCGTCACCCGGAAAAGCAGGCGAGGGCCGATACGCCCATCCTGCGCAAGCCGCCCTGGCTGCGCGTTCGGGCGCCCGGCTCCAGCGGCTACAACCACACCCGCGCGATCGTCAAACAGCATGGACTGGTCACGGTCTGCGAGGAAGCGGCCTGCCCCAACATCGGCGAGTGCTGGAGCAAGTCGCACGCGACGATGATGATCATGGGCGATACCTGCACCCGGGCCTGCGCCTTCTGCAACGTCGCCACCGGCCTGCCGGCGCCCCTCGATCCCACCGAGCCGGGCCGGGTGGGCGCGGCCGTGGCCGCCATGGGCCTCGCGCACGTCGTGATCACCTCGGTGGACCGCGACGACCTGGCCGACGGCGGCGCGGCGCATTTCGCGGCCACGGTGAGGGCCATCCGCGCCGCCGCGCCGGGCGCCACGATCGAGATCCTCACCCCGGATTTCCTGAGGAAGCCCGTCGCCGCCGCGCTGAGGGTCATCGACGCCAACCCCGATGTCTTCAATCACAATCTGGAGACCGTGCCGCGGCTCTACCTCTCCATTCGGCCGGGCGCCCGCTACTACGCCTCCCTGCGCCTGCTCGAACGGGTCAAGGAACGGGCGCCGGACTTGTTCACCAAGTCGGGCCTGATGGTCGGCCTGGGGGAGGCTAAGGAAGAGGTGATGCAGGTGATGGACGACATGCGCTCGGCCGGGGTCGATTTCATCACCATCGGCCAATACCTCCAGCCCACCCGCAAGCACGCCCCCATCGACCGGTTCTGGCGCCCCGAGGAGTTCGCCGCCCTGGAG
>JACDGF010000178.1 GCA_013815405.1 Caulobacteraceae bacterium
ACGCTGTCCGTATCCTCCACCATGTCCTCATAGACGACCCGGTGGATCCGGCCCGGCAAGGCCTGATCGAAATGGGCCATCAGCTCCACGTAATCGCGATAGTATCGGCCGATTTCGGTGAGATCATAGGAGAATGACTGGCCGCGGGCGAAATGCTGTTTGAACACGGAGAAGCCGGCGGCCATCGGATGGCGGCGGGCGTCGATGATCTTGGCGCCGGGCAGAATCAACCGGATCAGGCCGATGTGATGAAAATTCCCCGGCATTTTGTCGATGAAGAACGGCCGGCGGAGCTTGCGCTGGATTCGGGTGCGGTCGATGAAACCCTCGCCGAGCGCCGCGAGGCGGTCGGCGTCCAACTCCGCCAGTATGTCCGGATAGCCGGGCCCGTCGACCTCGCGGCCCAATCCCAGGTCTCTCGCCATGGAAATGATCTCGGGAAGTTCCATGGTGCCTTCCACCGCCGGGTGGCTGGCGAGGATCTGCTCGATGAGGGTCGATCCCGATCTCGGCAGGCCGACGATGAAGATGGGCGCCGTCGAGGCCGAGCCGAATCCCGCGCGCGCGTCGAGGAAGGCCGACGTGAACAGGGCCCGCGCGCGGTCCATCTGGGCATGGGCCTGGTCGGCGTCGTACCGCAGCTCGGCGCGGCGCAAACGGGCGCCTTCGGCATAGTGGCCAAAGGCGCCGCCATGGTCGGCGCGGTCCTCCAGCGCCTTGCCCAAGGCGTAGTGGAGATGGAAGCGGTCCTCGGCGGGGAGGTCCGGGCGCGCCAGCTGCCGGACCATGGCCGCCTCCTCGCCAGGGCGGAAGCGCACGGTCTTGAGGTTGGCGAGGCTCCAATAGGCTTCGCCGAGCCCCGGCGCCATGGCCAGGGACCGCTGGTAGGCGGCCACCGCCTCGGCCCGCCGGCCGGCGGTCCTCAGGGCATGGCCGTAGCTCAGCCAGATCTTCGGTTGGTCGGGATGTTCGGCCAGGACCGCCTCATAGATGGCGATCGCCCTGGCGTATTCGCCGACCAGGCCCAAGGCGGCGGCCATCAGGTTGCGGTAGCCGGGGTCGCGCGGATCCTCCGCCAGCAGGCGCTCGATCTGCGGAATGGCTTCGGCGGCCTTCTGCTGGCGGTAGAGGACGATGGCGTAGTTGTGCCGCGCCCCGGTGAAGCTTGGCGAAAGCTCCAGGCAACGCGCCAGCAGCGTCTCCGCATCGGCGTAGCGGCCGAGACGGGTGCCCGCCTCGGCCAGCATGCGGATCGCCGCCACGTCGGTGGGATGGCGCATGAGATGGGCGCGCAGCAGGCGCTCGGCGATCGCCATGCGGTCCTCGCAGAGCGCCTGGGCGGCTTCCATCAGCTGAGGATCATGGACCGACGCGCGGATGTGCGCGGCATAGGCCTGGTCGGCGGCTCCTGCGTCCCCGACCAAGGTCAGTTGGTCGCCGAGCGCCCGCCACGCCTCGGACATGTCCGGTTTCAGCGCGACCGCCCGCCGCAGCGCGGCGATCGCCTCGTCGGCGTCACCGAGCGCCGCGCACGCCTGCCCAAGTTCGAAGTGGACGCTCGCCGCCTTGGGCTGGGCGTTCGCCAAGGGCGCCAGGATCGCGCGCGCCGCGGCGGGGTCTCCCAGCCGGCGCCGGGACGCGGCCAGGAACATCAGGGCGCGGGGTTCGCCGGGGACCACCCCGAGGATTTCCCGCGCCTGGCGTTCGGCCATCGCCGGGTCACGCCCCAGCAGCCTGGCCGCCTGGTCGATCGCCGTGGCCAGGGAGCCGGCCGGCGCCGGGGCGATCCCGGCCATGCGGACGCGCCTCCCTAGAAGGTCTGGCCGATCCTGATGCCGACCGTCAGCGGCTGGACCGGGTACACAAAGACCGCCGCCGGGGCCCCAGCGTCTGGATAGGCCTGCGCGCAGATGCTGACCGTGCAGGGGGTGGCGCGGGTGATCTGGCCACGCGAATCGAAGGCGTTCTTGATGAACACGGACATGGTCAGATGATCTCTCTGCAGACCCGCCGAGAAATCCGCCGTGGTGTAAGCCGGCGCGATACCGGTCAAAGCGACCTCGTTGGTGCCGGAAAAAGGCGCGCCCGGAACAGGGTCGGCGTTGCTGCGCAGAGCCTGGAAGGTGCGGCTCTGATAGAGCACCGAGCCCTGGACGTTGGCGTGCCAGCCGCCGAGGTCGAAAACGTAGCGGCCGGTGAGATTCCCCTTGAATTTCGGGGTGAAGGGAAGCTGCTGGCCATGAACGGCCTGGGCGTCGCTGTCGGCGCAGTTGTCGACGACCACGCCCGTATCCGGATCGGCGCCGCAGAAATTCCGGGTCAGCTCGGCGTTGTTGTAGGCGGTGCCGCCGGAGATCGTCAGGCGCTCGGTCGCCCGCCATTCGAGGCTCGCCTCCACCCCCCGGATCCTCGCTTGCGGCGCGTTCTGGATCTGGGTGAGGCTGTTGAGCCCCAGGAAAGAGAATTGGAACTGGCTCCATTCCTCGTCGTAGAGCGCGCCGTTGAAGAACAGGGAACGATTGAGCCAGGAGGTCTTGAAGCCGACCTCATAGTTATCCAGGGTGTCGGTGCCATAGGTCGGAAAAGCCAGAAGGGCCCGGTTCACGCCGCCCGGGCGGTAACCCGTGGAATAGGTGAAATAGACCAGCTTGGCGTCGTCCAGCCGATAGGTGAGATTGACCTTGTGGGTCTCGCCATAGTCCGAGACTACCCGATCCAGATCGACGCAGGGGGCGTCCCTGAAGGTCAGTCCGGGGATGCAGTGCTTTTCACCGGTGCTGAACGGGTAGTTGAGTCCGTAGCCGAAGAAGCCGAACAGGGAGTTCTTGTAGTGATAGCCTCTGATTCCGCCGGTGATCGTCAGCTTCGGCGTGATGTCATATGAGGCTTCGGCGAAGGCCGCTTCGTCGCGGTCGATGCGGTTCTGGTCGGTCAGCCAGATCGAGCCGGGCCATCCGGTCACCGAGATCTGGGGCCCGAAGTCCTTGATCTGGTAATCCTGGATGATCCAGTCGGTCTGCCGCTCCTGGAACAGGCCGGCGATGATCCGGAAGCGGTCGCTCGCGGGCGAGGCGATCCGCAACTCGTTGCTTTCCTTGTCGTAACGATGGCGACCGGTGATCGACTGCTGGGGCTTCTGCAGGATGTCCCCGTTCTTATCCAGCCAGTAGGCGCCCGAGCCATAGTACTGATCATAGGCGATCGAGTAGTCCGTATAGTCATTGAAGGAATCGATCCAGCGATAGAAATACCCGCCCGAATAGGTCAGGTCGAAGCGGCCGATCTTGCCGTTGACGGTCAGCGAAGCCTGCAGCCACCGGTCATAATCCCGGTCCGGCTGGAATCGCTGGACCTGGAGGTCTCCCACGCCCTCCTGGAAGCCGTAGACGCCCCGCGCCCACAGTTGCTGGCCGATGATCTCGGGCGTGACCGTCCAATTGGCGCCCAGGTCGATCTTCAGGGCGGCGCGACCGCCGATGGTGTCGGCGCGGTTGAAATCCTTCTCGACCACGCCGGCGTTGTCGATCGTCGCCCCGGAGGTCGCGAAAGTCCGCGTCCCGAATACATTGTCGATGTAGCCGGCGTCGCGCTCGCCGAAGGCGACAATGCGGACGGCGACGTTCGAGGCCAGGGGCACGTTGATGAAGCCCTCGACGACCCCGCCTTGGCCGCCGTGGTCGACGGTGTTGCCCTCGACGTCATAACCGGCGCTGAAGCCGACGGTGGACGGCTTGTTGGTGATGATCCGCAGGGTCCCCGCCTCGGAACTGGCGCCGTAGAGCGTACCCTGCGGACCCGGCAACACCTCGATCCGCGCCATGTCGTAGATATGCACGTCCAGGGTGCCGCCGATGGTGGTGATCGGCTGTTCGTCGAGGTAGGTGCCGACGCTGGGCAGGGGCCCGGAATGGTTGCCGTTTTCCCCGGCGGCGACGCCCCGCATATAGATGCTAGCGGAGTTGGGGCCGGCGGTGTCGTAGGACACGCTAGGCATGAACTTCACATAGTCCTGGAAATTGGTGATGTTCAGCTCGTCGAGTTTCTTGGTGTCGATGGCCTGGATGCTCAGCGGCAGGCTCTGGATGTTCTCCGCCCGTTTCGAGGCGGTGACGATGATCTCGCTGATTTCCGTCGACCCGGAGGCGGCGGAGGTGTCGGCGGCGCCGGCCGCCAGTGCCGGCCCGCAAAGCGCCGTCGAGGCGAGCAGCACCGCCCAGCCGGAGGCTTGAACTCCCAACGCGCGCGTCTTCATCGATCGGCCCCCACGGCATCTGTGATCCTAGATTCCATAGGCTCCCCCCGACGCGGCGCCCCCGTCAAGCCCCACCTTGCCCAACGCGCCCGCGCCGCGAGGTTTGCGCGCATAAAAGAGCCGGTGTGTGCCTTGGCCGCAACGGACGCGCCCCTTAAGCCTGCATCGCCCAGCCCTCCACGGCCATGGCGGCCTGGCGCAGGGCTTCGGAGCGGGTCGGGTGGGGATGGCAGGTGCGGGCGACGTCCTCGGAGGCGGCCGAAAATTCCATCGCCACGCAGTATTCGCCGATCATCTCGCCGACATCGGGGCCGATCATGTGGACGCCGAGGATCCGGTCCGTGGCGGCGTCGGCCAGCACCTTCACGAACCCTTCGGCCTCGTGGTTGACCTTGGCCCGGGCATTGGCGGTGAAGGGGAACTTTCCGACCTTGTAGGCGACGCCCTCGGCCTTCAGCTCCTCCTCGGTCCGGCCCACGCAGGCGACCTCGGGTGAGGTGTAGACGACATTGGGGATGACGCCATAGTTCACGTGACCCGCCTTGCCCGCGATGACCTCGATGCAGGCGACCGCCTCGTCTTCGGCCTTGTGCGCCAGCATCGGCCCATGGGTGACGTCGCCGATGGCCCAGACGCCCGGCGCGGTAGTGGCGAAACGGTCGGTGGGGATGAAGCCCCGGCTGTCCGGAGCGACGCCGACGGTCTCCAGCCCCAGGCCCTGGGTGCACGGGCTTCGCCCGATGGCCAGAAGGGCGTAGTCGGCGCCGAGCGTCTCCGGCGCGCCGCCGGCCACCGGCTCGAGGGTGAGTTCGACGCTCTTGCCGTCGCTCCTGGCGGCGGTGATCTTCGAGCCCAGCTTGAAGATGATCCCCTGCTTGGCGAGGCTTCGCTGAAACGCCTTTGCGACCTCGGCGTCCAGGCCCGGCGTGACGCGATCCAGATACTCCACCACCGTGACCTTGGATCCCAGCCGGCGCCACACCGAGCCCAGCTCCAGGCCGATGATCCCGGCGCCGATGACGATCAGGCTGGCGGGGACTTCGCCGAGCGCCAGGGCCCCGGTGGAATCCAGGATCCGCTTCTGGTCGACCTCTACGC
>JACDGF010000179.1 GCA_013815405.1 Caulobacteraceae bacterium
GGCTGTGCTAGCCCGGCGCGCTGGCCTGCCGACCTACGCCCTGGGGGGTGTCGACGCGGTGACCGCTCGGGGACTCAAGCACGCGGCGGTGACGGGCGTGGCGGCGATCGGCGGGCTAATGGATAAGCCATAGTCCTTCCTCACCCTCATGGGGAGGGTCGGCCGAAGACCGGGGTGGGGAAGTGCGGGGAAACCCGCCAAGTTATGTATGATCCAGACTTCCCCACCCTGGCCGCTTCGCGGCCTATCCTCCCCATGAAGGGGAGGGAGGAAGGGGACTCCCTAGAACTTGAACGTCGTTTCCAGGCGCACGCGCGGCGCGGGGAGTTGGGGCTGACCGAGGCGCTGGGTCTCGACCTGATCGGGGGCCAGGCTCACGGCCCCGCCGATGTGCAGGCGCCGGGTGAGGCGGTAATAGACCCCCGGGGCCACGTCCTTCCACTGTACGTCCCGGTCGGTGTGCTGTTCGACGCCGAGCTTCAGTCCCCACCGCCCTTTGAGGGCGTCCCATTCCAGGGAGCGCCTGGGCGTCGTGGAGCCCGAGCCGTAGGGGGGAGCGGCGAGATCGTTGGCCGCCAAGGTCAGGACCGACCCGGTCGCCTCGGCGCGCGCGACTCCGCCCGTCGCCGCCAGGGCGAAGGCCGAAAGCACCGCGATCTTGGCTCGACCAGCTATCATGGCTCGGACCGGTTCGCCTCCTCGAGCATCCTTGGCGGCAGGATGGCCGCCTGGAGCCCTGCTGGCGATTAAGGCGGGGCCAGGCGGAACGTCAACCGGCGGGCGTCCGATTCAAGCCAAAGCCCCGTTCATTGAACGGTCTCTGTGGCGCGGGGGCCACGTGATTCCTGTTTGGCGGCGTCGCACGAATGTTATAGAGGCACGGGGCGCCGGCGGGGCGACGGTGCGCCGCCTTGTTGGCGCGCGGCCGTTCGAGAAGTGGAGCATAGCAGCATGCCGTCAAGGCGCGGATGGATCGTGCGCGGCGCGGGCATCGGATTTCTTAGCCTGGGTCTGATCGCCCTTTGGGGATGCGGCGGTCGCATCGCCCATCCCTTCGGGCGCGGCGCCAGCGCCCGGGCGGCGCCCGCCGCCGCGATCGGCGTGAACGGCTACCTGTGGCGCGCCACCCTCGACACCCTGGCCTTCATGCCCTTGGCGTCCGCCGATCCCTTCGGCGGCGTGGTGATCACGGACTGGTATATAAATCCCGAAAAACCCGACGAGCGCTTCAAGGCAACCGTCTATATTCTCGACGCGCGGCTGCGCGCCGACGGCCTGAACGTCACGGTGTTCAAGGAAGTGAGCAATGGGGCCGGGGGCTGGGTGACCTCGCCCACCGCCGCCCAGACGTCCACCGATATCGAAAACGCCATCCTCACGCGCGCGCGCCAGCTTCGGCTTTCCAATCTGCGGGGCTAGGCGCGCCGCCGCCGATGGCCCGCTACGATCCCACCATCGTCGAACCCAAGTGGCGCGCCGCCTGGGCCGAGGCGCGGGTGTTTGAGGTCGACAACGGCTCGGACCGGCCCAAATACTACGCCCTGGAGATGTTCCCCTATCCGTCCGGGCGACTGCATGTCGGGCACGCCCGCAACTACGCCATGGGCGACGTCATCGCCCGGTTCAAGCGGGCGCGCGGCTTCAACGTCTTGCACCCCATGGGCTGGGACGCCTTCGGCCTGCCGGCCGAAAACGCGGCTGCCGAGCATGGCGTGGAGCCCTTGGCCTGGACCCTCGACAATATCGCCGTCATGCGCGAGGAATTAAAGCGCCTAGGGCTCTCCATCGACTGGTCGCGGGAGTTCGCCACCTGCGACCCGGACTACTATGGCCGCCAGCAGGCGCTTTTCCTGACTCTGTGGAAGCGCGGCCTGGCCTACCGCAAGGAAGGGGTGGTCAACTGGGACCCCGTGGACATGACCGTGCTGGCCAATGAGCAGGTCATCGACGGCCGCGGCTGGCGCTCCGGCGCGGTGGTGGAACGACGCAAGCTCACCCAGTGGTTCTTCCGCATCACCGACTATGCCGACGATCTCCTGGAAGGCCTCCAGACACTGGAGCGCTGGCCGGACCGGGTCCGGCTGATGCAGGAGAACTGGATCGGCAAGTCGAGGGGCCTGAGGCTGACCTTCGCCTTGGCCCAAGGCAGCGGAGGCGAGGGGATCAGCGTCTATACCACCCGCCCGGACACCCTCTTTGGCGCCAGCTTCCTGGCCATCGCGCCGGAACACCCCTTGGCCGAACGCTTGGCCGCCGGCGATGTGGGAGCCGCCGCTTTCATCGCCGGGTGCCGCGGCGGCGGAACCTCGGCCGCCGAAATCGAAACGGCCGAGAAACTCGGTTTCGACACGGGCCTGAATGTTTTACATCCTTTTGATATCGATAAGAAACTTCCTGTCTGGATCGCCAATTTCATCCTCATGGACTATGGAACGGGGGCCATCTTCGGCTGTCCGGCGCATGATCAGCGAGACTTGGATTTCGCCCGGAAATACGATCTTCCGGTGCTGCCCGTGGTCTTGCCGCCGGGAGAAGACCCGGCCGCGTTTCACGTGAAACAAGAGGCCTACCTTGGGCCCGGTCGACTCTTCAATTCCGGGTTCATGGACGGCCTGGACATCGAGGCCGCCAAGGCCGCCGCCATCGCCCGTGTCGAATCGGCGGGGCAGGGCGGAGGCGCCACCGTCTATCGCCTGCGCGACTGGGGGGTGTCGCGCCAGCGCGGCTGGGGCTGCCCGATCCCGGTCATCCACTGCGCCACCTGCGGCCTGAGCCCCGTGCCTCCAAGCGACCTGCCGGTGCTCCTTCCCGAAGGCCTCGATTTCAGCAAACCGGGCAACCCTCTGGCGCGGCATCCGACCTGGAAATACGTCGGTTGCCCAAAATGCGACGGGCCGGCGGAACGCGAGACGGACACCCTGGACACTTTCGTCGATTCCGCTTGGTATTTCGCCCGATTCACCGATCCTTGGGCGTCGGAACCCATCGACAGAAAAGCGGCCGACGCCTGGATGCCGGTGGATCAATATATCGGCGGCATCGAGCACGCCGTGTTGCACCTGCTCTATGCGCGATTCATGACCCGCGCCTTGAGGGACGAGGGACTTGTCGGCGTCGCCGAGCCCTTCGCTGGCCTGTTCACCCAGGGCATGGTCACCCATGAGACCTATCGCCGACAGAATGGCGAGTGGGTGGAACCCTCGGCGGTGGACATCCTGAGAGAAGGCGCCACCCGCCGCGCGGCGGACACCGTCACCGGAGAGCCGCTGATCGTCGGCGACAGCGAAAAGATGTCGAAATCCAAGCGCAACGTCATCGCGCCGGCAGAAATCGCCGATCTCTATGGGATAGACGCCGCGCGCGTGTTCATGCTCTCAGATTCGCCGCCTGATCGCGACGTTCAATGGACCAGCGCCGGCGTCGAAGGCGCATGGCGGCTGATCAACCGCATCTGGGCCGAGTTCGACGCGCCGGAGACGCCGAGCGAATCGGCGGATGGCCGCTCCGACGCCGCCGAGCTGCGTCGCGCGACCCATCGCGCGATCAAGGCCGTGACCGAAGCCATCGAAGGGTTCCGCTTCAACAGCGCCGTGGCCCGCCTCTACGAATTCGTGGCCGCCATCAGGCGCTGCCCAGCCGACCGCCCGGGGTCCGAGATGTCCGCCGCGAGGGGGGAGGGGCTTATCGCGCTCGCGCGCCTCATCTCGCCTTTCGCGCCACATCTGGCCGAGGAGTGCTGGGCAAGATTGGGCGAGCCGGACATGATCGCCCGGGCGCCCTGGCCCGACTATGATCCCGCGCTGGCGGGGAGCGACGAAAAGCTGTTGCCGGTTCAAATTAACGGGAAGCGGCGGGGCGAAGTGCGCGCTCCAGCGGGCGCATCGGAGGACGAGGTGCGCCGGCTGGTCCTCGACGACCCCGATCTCGGCCGTCGCCTCGAGGGCCTCACCGTGCGCAAGATGATCGTGGTCCAGGACCGGATCGTCAATCTGGTGACCGGCTGATGGCGCGTGGCGATGGAATCCCTCCCTCCCCTTCATGGGGAGGGACAGGCCGCGAAGCGGCCAGGGTGGGGCTGTCTGAGGCAATCACCCGCGCCTGGGCTCTCCGCCGCCAAGCCCCACTCGGCCCTTCGGGCCACCCTTCCCATGAAGGGGAGGGAGGAATCTTTGCGCTCCGGCCGCTTTTCGCCGCCGCTTCGGTGGTCTTGGCCGGCTGCGGGTTCACGCCGCTCTACGCCACGCCTGGAGTATCCTCCGGCCTCTCCTCCATCGAGGTGGTGGTTCCCGAGGGGCGGGTCGCCTTTCTGTTGCGCGAAGATCTCGACGACGCCTTGGCCCGCGACAAGGGCGCCGCCCCCGCCTGGCGCCTCGATCTCGCGGTCGCGCCGACCCGCGATCCTCGGGGCCTGCGCGCGGACGATGTGGCCGAACGCTATGAACTGGGGGTAAGCGTGAAATACACCCTCACGGAAATCGCCTCGGGGCGCATCGCCCACATCGGCCAGGTGGTCAGTCAGGTGAGCTATGACGCCGCCGACGCGCCCTATGCCGGCATCGCCGCGCGCCAGGACAGCCAGCAGCGGGCGGCGGCCGACGCCGCCCGCAAGATCCACCTCGACCTCGCCGCCTGGATGGCGAGCCGCCGCACGGCGCTCGCCTCCGCGCCTCCCGGATGATCCTCAAGGGGCGCGACGTCGTTCGCTTCCTGGCCGCGCCAGGGGACTGGGCGCGCGCGGCGGTGATTCACGGGCGGGATCTGGGCGTCGTGCGAGAACGCGCCCAGGCTCTTGCGGAAGCGGTAACCGAGCGGCCCCACGATCCCTTCGACGTCGCCTTGCTCGGCGAGGAGGACCTCGCCGCCGATCCGGCCCGGCTGGAGGATGAGCTGGCGGCTTTTTCGATGATGGGCGGGCGCCGGCTGGTGCGCGTTCGGCTGTTCGCCGAGCGCCCGGCCGCCGACCGGGACATCGCCCAGGCCCTCGCCGGCCACGGCGCGGGACGATTCAACCCGGCGGCGTTCCTGCTGGTCGAAGCGGGCGCCCTTGGGCGGGACTCTCAGCTGTTGAAAGCGGCGGAAAAGGCCGAGTTCTGCGGGGCCATACCCTGCTACGCCGACGAGGCCGGCGATCTGGCGCGATTCACCCGCGAAGCTCTAGCCGCCGACCGTATCAACCTGACCAGCGAGGCGCTTGAACTGTTCGTTTCTCGCCTGCCCCAAGAGCGGGGCGTGGCGCGGCGCGAGATTGAGCGGCTGGCGCTTTTCCTGGGGCCCGGCGCCGGGCGCGCGGCGGGGGCGGACGAATTGGGGGATTTCCTGGGGGT
>JACDGF010000180.1 GCA_013815405.1 Caulobacteraceae bacterium
GGCGCCGACGGCGCCGCGATGATCGAGGTTGACCAGGATCTCGAGGCCGCAGGCCACCACCTCGTGCGACTTTCTGCCCCTGACATTGGCCACGAAGCCGACGCCGCACGAGTCGTGCTCGTTTCGTGGGTGGTAGAGTCCCTGTACTGGCGGAAGACCGAACAAAACTGCCTCTCAACCCTTGCCGTGACTGTCCTTGCGCAACAGACGCCCAAGATTGGCATTTGGGGGAGATGGGACGAATTGTCGAGTTGCGTCACGGCGCGAGTCCCCTTCGTCCCTTGACGGCCCGCTCCCGATGCGCCGATGGTCCCGCCGCCCCGCACCTGTCAGGACGCCACGCCATGAACGCCTCGCCGCCGATCCTCGGCCTCTGCGCCGCCGCCGCGGTCGGCGCCTGCGCCCCGGCGACGAGCCCGCCGGCCAAGGCTTCGGCGGACACCGCCAAGATCGTCGACGCCATCAAGACCGACGAGGTCCACTGGAACGCCGACTACAAATCCGGCGATCCGGCCAGGATCGCGGCCCATTACGCCCCCGGCGCCGTGCTGATGGTCCCGGGCGTCCCGCCAGCGATCGGGGCCGGCGCCATCGAGGCGGTGGAGAAACAGGCGATCGGCGACCCCGGCTTCACCCTCGCCTTTTCCAGCGACAAGGTGGACGTGGCCGCCTCCGGCGACCTCGCCGTCGCCCACGGGACCTACAAACAGACCACCACCAATCCCAAGACCAAGGCCGTCGACAGCGAAAGCGGCAGCTATGTCACGCTCTACAAGCCGGGCGCGGACGGGTCCTGGAAAGCGGTGTGGGACATCAATACCCCCGGCCCCGCGACCAATGTCGGGGCCGTCATGACCGGCGCCGCCACGGCCGCGGCCCCGCAGTAGCGGGGATGGAACTGGCGTCCAAGAAAACCGGCCTCTCCACCGCCCGGCTGGAACGCATCACCGAACACCTGGAGCGCGCCTACATCGCACCCGGCAAGATCGCCGGCTGCCAGGTCGCCGTCGCCCGGCACGGCCATCTGGCGTACCACCGCTCTTTAGGGATGATGGACCGCGAGCGCGGCAAGGCCATGGCCGACGACGCCATCTTCCGCATCTATTCGATGACCAAGCCGATCACGTCGGTCGCCCTGATGACCCTCTATGAGCGGGGGTATTTCCAGCTCAATGACCCGGTGAGCCGCTTCTTCCCGGCCTGGAAGGGCCAGCGGGTGTGGGTCTCCGGCGAAGGGGCGTCGATGGTGACCCAGGCGCCCGCCAGGCCGCTTTCGATGCGCGACATGCTCTGCCACACCGGCGGCCTCACCTACGGCGACGCCCTGGCCTCCCTAGGCGCGCCCAGCACCGGCCTGGCGGTGGACAGGGCCTATGCCGAGCTCGGCGTGCGGCGGGGCCGGAACGAGACCCTGATGGCGTTCATGGACAAGCTGGCCGGGGTCCCGCTCCTTTACCAGCCCGGGGAACGGTGGATGTATTCGCTCTCCACCGACGTCTGCGGCGCCCTGGTGGAAAAGATCGGCGGCCGGCGGTTCGACCACTATCTTCAGGAAGTTATTTTCGCTCCCCTGGGCATGAAGGGCACCGCCTTCCACGTCGCGCCGGAAAAGGCGGACCGATTCTGCGCCAACTATCGCCGCGGCGCCGGCAAGTCGCTCAAGCTCCTGGAAGCGCCTGACACCAGCGACTATCTCCGCGGGCCGAGCTTCTTCTCCGGCGGCGGTGGCCTGACCTCCACCACTCACGATTATCTACGCTTCTGCGAGATGCTGCGCCGGGGCGGCGAGCTTGACGGCGCCCGCATCCTCGGCCCCCGCACCATCGCCCTGATGCATCGCAATCACCTCAAAGGCGGCGCCGACCTCGCCTCCATGGCCATCGGCGGCTTTTCCGAGACCGCCAACGAAGGCGTCGGCTTCGGCCTCGGCTTCGCCACTACGCTCGACAGCGTGAAGAACGGCGCCCTTGGCGAAGGCGACTACTACTGGGGCGGCGCCGCCTCGACCCTCTTCTGGGTCGACCCGGCGGAGGACCTGACCGTAGTCTTCATGACTCAGTTCATGCCTTCGGGAACGTTCAATTTCCGGGGGCAGCTCAAGAGCATCATCTATTCGTCGATCGTGGATTGAGGCAGAGCTACGCCGCCGCCCGCCGTCGGACGTCATCGAGAATTGCGATGACCTCGGTGGTGTCGGCCGCCCCGAAGACCCCGGCCACGCCTAGAGGATCGAAGTCCGTGAATGGGCTCTCGTAGAGGCGTTCGGGGGCCATGGCGCCCGTCTGGGTCAGATGATCGATGACCATGTTCAGCAATTCGATCTGATCGGCCGCCAGGGTTCGGCCCGACAGAAACGCCGCGAACGCCGATTTCGCCGCCTCGCGTTCCAGGCCAACGAGCGAGCGCACGAAGAGGCCGAGGCCGCCTTCCTGGCGAACCTGCTCGAGATCGTCGGGTTCGGCGACGCCTGCCTCCAGCATGATGCGCTCCAGTTCCGCCAAGTCTGTGGCGGTCAGCGGCTCATTGCGGCGCAGCTTGAGGATCGCGATATGGTCTTCGTGCTCGCGCAGGAAATGACGCGCCTTGGTCCGGAAGCGGTTCATGTCGAGGCCGGGCCCGAATCCCCGGATCTCGATCTCGCCGGCGTGGCCGATCTCGTCTTCGAAATCGGTATAGACGACCGGCCGGCGCTTGACTTCGATCAGCTTGATCAGAGAGCGGAGCCGTCGGCGCGCGGTTTCGAGCATGGGGGCGGTGACGCCTTGCCAGAACTCCTCGCCGTGGATCTCGTGGATCAGCGCCAGCTCGCGGGCGACCATGGGGATGTTGGAGATCGTCTCCAGAAGCGACGCGGTCTCGACGATCGCCGTCTTCAGTCCCGCGAACCCCGCGTCCGCACGCAGGACCGCCAACTGTGTCCGCAGGATGAGGACATCGAACTGCTTGGCCGCGGTGTCCTCGTCGGCGACGCTCGTCGGCAGGCCCGCGAGTTCGCGCGTCAGGTCGCCCTGGGCGTCGATGCCCAGGCGCCGCCAGGCTTCGGGCTGGGCGTAGATCTCCACCAGGCGGCGCTTCGGGCGGACGAGAAAGTTGTCGAGGCTCATGCCCGCGACTTCGCTTCTCAAGCCTTCGGCCAGCGAGACTCTCAGCGATCTGATGGCGGCTACCGGCTCGCCCGTCGCACCGACTTCTCCGGTCTGCGGAACCGGGTCGGCCTCGGGCAGCGGATAGTCGCCCGGTTCCTTTGGCGCGGCCGGTTCGCGCGCGTCGATGGCGGCGATCAGTTCGACCCGGGCGGCGAACAGCCGCTGGCTCAGGGACGCCCCCGCCTTGCCGTCGACCGTCTCCGGATTCTGGTTGAAGAATTCAAAATTCTGGCAGAAGTCGAACACCGAAAAATAGGCTTTGTCCCGGCCCGACCCGAACAGGTCCGGGCGTAGTCGCGTGCCGCGTCCCAGCATCTGCCAGAACTTGGTCTTGGATCGAACGATCTTGAAGAACACCAGGTTGACGACCTCGGGGACGTCGATGCCGGTGTCGAGCATGTCCACCGACACGGCGATGTGGGGCGCCTTTTCCGGCCGGCAGAAGTCGTCGATCAGCGACTGGGCGTAAGGGTCGCTGGAGATCACCACCCGCGCGAACGATCCCGCGAGGTGCGGATAGGCCGCGTCGAACCGCTGGGCGATGAACCGGGCGTGATCCTGGTTCTTGGCGAAGATGATGGTCTTGCCCAGGCGGTCGCCGTCCTGGACATGCTGACCATGGGTCATCAGGTGCTCCAGCACCTTGTCCACCGTATCGGTGTTGAACAGCCATTTGTTGACGGCGGCGGGCTCGACGATCGCCGGAACCGAACCGTCGTCGTCCCATTCGACGGCGTCCCAGGTCTCCTTGTCCTCGTCGGAGAGATCGTCGTAGCGGATGCCCTCGCGCTCGAACTTGAGCGGCACCGACACCGCACGGGCGGGGACCAGAAAGCCGTCGGCAACCGCCTCTTCCAGGCCATAGGCGTCGGTGGGAACGCCGCGCTGCAGGCCGAACAGGCGATAGGTGTCGCGGTCCACCTCGTCCTTGGGCGTGGCGGTCAGGCCGACCACCAGGGCGTCGAAATAGTCGAAGATCGCCCCGTATTTTCGATAGACGGACCGGTGCGCCTCGTCGATGACGATCAGGTCGAAGTGCCCGGGTCCGAACCGCCGCGGCCCGCCGTCCGCTTCGTCGATGAGGTTCATCATCGTCGGATAGGTCGAAACATAGACCCTTCCGGTGGCGGACCGCTCGGTCATCAGATTGACCGGCGACGCCGCGGGCAGGAACTTCTTGAACGCCCCCACCGCCTGGTTCACCAGGGCCCTGCGGTCGGCCAGGAACAGCACCCGCCGCGCCCAGTTGGCCTTCATCAGCACATCGCAAAGCGCGATCACCACCCGGGTTTTCCCTGACCCCGTGGCCATGACCAACAGGGCCCGGCGCAGCCGATCCGTCTCGAACGCCTCGGTCACCCGACGAATGGCGCGGAACTGATACAGCCGCTCGACGATCGCCTGGTCGATCGTCGCCGTGGCCAGGGACGCTTGGGTCTCTCGCCGCCGGATGATCAGCGCCAGTTCGTCCTTGGCGAGAAACCCCTGGATCGGGCGGGGCGGGTAGCGGCGATCGTCCCAGATCCAGTGCTCATAGCCGTTGGTGTAGAAGATCACCGGCCTCTGCCCGAACCGGGCCTCCAGGCAATCGGCGTAGAGTTCGGCCTGCCGCTGACCTACCCGGGCGTCCTTGCGCGTCCGCTTGGCCTCGACCAGCCCGAGCGGCTTGCCGTCATCGCCCCAGAGCACATAGTCGATGAAGCCCTCGCCAGTGGCGTTCGGCATGCCGGTGACCGGGAACTCGGTGTCGTGACCGGGATTGTCCAAAGGCCAGCCGGCTTCGCCCAGCAGCAGGTCGATGAACGCGTCGCGAGTGGTCGCCTCGTCGTAGTCGTGGCGGTCGGGAGTCCTGGCGTTGGCCGCCTTGGTCTCGGCCACCCGCGCCTGGAGGTCGGCGATCTCGGCCGCCAGCCGGGTGCGGTCGTCCTCGCTGGCCAGCCGCCGCGTGTCAGCCTCGTCGCGCGCCTTCACCGTCTCGGCGAACCGGCGCGCCGCTTCCTCGAGCTGGTCCAGCCTGGCGGCGGATACAGCGGCGTTCAGCGGCAGGGCGTCGGCCGAGAAAACGACGTCCACGGCGGGTTTGGCGCCCTTGGCATAGGTGCGGGCGAGCCAATAGCAGAGGTGGAACAGCTCCCGCATCGCCGCCTC
>JACDGF010000181.1 GCA_013815405.1 Caulobacteraceae bacterium
CCCGGGCGGCTAGCGGCATGACCGTGGGCGCCCACGGCTCGACCTATGGCGGCAACCCCCTGGCCATGGCCGTGGGCCTGGCGGCGTTCGAGGAGCTGAGCAGGCCGGAAACCCTGGAGCACGTGCGCGATATCGCCGGCTATTTCACCCAGGGGCTGAAGGGCCTCCAGGACCGGTATCCGGACGTCATCGCGGAGGTGCGCGGCAAGGGCCTGCTGATCGGACTGAAGCTGGTTCCCAACAACCGCGCCTTCATGGCCCTGGCGCGCGAGGAGCGCCTGCTGATGGCCGGCGGGGGCGACAATTGCGTGCGCCTGCTGCCCCCCCTGGTAATCACCCAGGAGGAGGCGCGCGAGGCGATCGACCGCTTGGAGCGCGCCTGCGCGCGGGTTCGCCGGGACGCGGCGGCGTGAGCGGGTTTCCCACCGACGATTTCGTCGCCCCGTTCCAGATCGAGAACCAGCCGGTGCGCGGGCGGATCGTGCGGCTGGGCGCGGCCGCGGACGAGGTGCTGACCCGCCACGACTATCCCCCCGCCGTGGCCGATCTCCTGGGTGAGGCCTGCGCCCTGGCGGCGCTGGTCGGCGCCAGCCTCAAGTTCGAGGGCCGGCTGATCGTCCAGGCCCAGGGGGACGGGCCGGTGGCCTATGTGGTGGCCGACTACGACACCACCGGGGCCCTGCGCGGCTATTGCCGGTTCGACGCGGCGCGGGTGGCCGAGCTTTCCGCCGGGGCCGCCCGGCCGGGGGCGGGCGCCCTGCTGGGCGCCGGGACCTTCGTGATGACCATCGACCAGGGGCCCGATACCGAGCGCTACCAAGGGGTGACGCCGATCGAAGGGGAAACCCTGGCGCTCTGCGCGGAGACCTATTTCGCGAGGTCCGAACAGACGCCGACCCGGGTGCGGCTGGCGGTGGGGCGGGCGGACGACGGCGCGGGGCCGCGCTGGCGCGCCGGGGGCCTGATCCTCCAGAACATCGCCGAGGACGAGGCGCGCGGCGCCACCGCCGAGGCCTGGATACGGGCCCAGGCCCTGTTCGGGACCGTCAGCGAGGACGAGCTGATCGACCCCATGGTCTCGGCCCAGACCCTGCTCTGGCGGCTGTTCCACGAGGACGGCGTGCGCCTGTTCGAGGCCAAGCCCCTCACCGGCTTCTGCCGCTGTTCGCGGGGGCGCATCGCCGCCATGCTGCGCGCGTTCGGCCCCGAAGAACGCGCGGCGATGGTGGAAGCCGACGGCCGGATCAAGGTGACCTGCGAATACTGCGCGCGCGTCTATGAACTGGCCCCGGAGGCGGTGGGGTAGCGCGGTGCGTCGATGCGGCCTTGCGCCCCCTCCGTCACGGCGCGAGCGGGCGCCGCGCCACCTCCCCCGCTTCGCGGGTGAGGATTGAGAAAAAATAAATCCTCCCCTGCCCTCTTGCGGGGGAGGGGACCACGAAGTGGTGGAGGGGGCGCAAGGCGGCGGGCGAAACGCTTCCCGCAGTCCCTCAATTCATCCGCCGCGTGGCCTCGGGCAGGTGCAGGGAGAATTCCGGGATCCGGGCGTCGAAGGTTTCGCCGGCGGCGGCGGCCATCTGGTAGCTGCCGCGCATGGCGCCCGACGGCGTGGCGAGCGGGCAGCCGGAGGTGTAGCGGAAGGCCTCGCCGGGGGCCAGGGTCGGCTGTTCGCCGACCACGCCGGCGCCCTTGACCTCCTCGACGCGGTTGAAGGCGTCGGTGATCAGCCAGTGGCGCGAGATCAGCCGCACGGTCTCCTCGCCGTGGTTCTCGATCTCCACCGCATAGGCCCAGAAGAAGCGGGAGCGCTCCGGATCCGACTGGTCCGGGAGGAAGGCGGGCGAGACCCGCACCACGATCCCGCGCGTCGTCGCCTCGTAGATCGGCGGCGAATCGACGGCCATCAACAGGCGTCCAGGGCGCGCTCGATGTCGCGGGCGAGGTCGGCCTCGCTTTCCAGCCCGACCGACAGGCGCACCCAGCCCTGGGTGAGGCCGATCTCCAGGCGCTCCTCCTCGGTGACGGCGCGGTGGGTGGTGGTGGAGGGGTGGGTGGCCATGGACTTGGCGTCGCCCAGATTGTTGGCGATGTCCAGCACCTCGAGGGCGCCCAGGAAGCGGAACGCCGCGGCGCGCGAGCCCAGGTCGAAGGCGAGCAGGGTGCCGCCGCCGGTCATCTGGCGCGCGGCGATGGCGGCCTGGGGATGGTCGGGGCGGCCCGGATAGCGGCAGTCCTTCACCCTCGGGTGGGCGGCGATGCGATCGGCGAGGAGAGCCGCCGTGACGCTCTGGCGGCGGACGCGAAGGTCCAGGGTCTCCAGCCCCTTGAGCAGCACCCAGGCGTTGAACGGCGACATCGCCGGGCCGGTGTGGCGGATGAGGTCGCGATAGGCCTCCTCCAGCAGGGCGGCGTCGCCCAGCACCGCTCCGCCCAGCACCCGGCCCTGGCCGTCGATGTGCTTGGTGGCCGAATAGACCACCACGTCCGCGCCCAAGGTCAGCGGCGACTGGAAGATCGGAGTGGCGAAGACGTTGTCCACCACCACCTTGGCGCCGATCTCCCGGGCGATCTGGCAGATGGCGGCGATGTCGCAGATCTCCAGCAGGGGATTGGCCGGGCTCTCCAGAAAGAAGACCTTGGTGTCGGGGCGAACCGCCGCCCGCCAGGCCGCGAGGTCCGGCGCGTCGACCAGGGTCGCCTCGATCCCGAACCTGGGCGCCCAGTTGTTGAGGATCCAGCGGCAGGAGCCGAACACGGCCTTGCCCGAAACCACATGGTCGCCGGCGCGCAGCAGGCCGCAGAGGGCCAGATGCACCGCCGCCATGCCCGAGGCGGTCGCACGGCAGAGCTCCGCGCCCTCGGCCAGGGCGAGGCGGTCCTCGAACATCTTGACCGTGGGATTGCCGTAGCGGGAATAGACATAGCCGGGCTCGTCCCCGGCGAACCGGGCGTCGGCGGCCTCGGCGCTGTCATAGACGAAGCTCTGGGTGAGATAGAGCGCCTCGGCCGTCTCCCCGTGAGGCGAACGCGCCAGGCCGCCCCGCACCAGGCGGGTGGCGAGGCCCCAGTCTCGCGGATCTTCGGCCATGGCGGTCTCCGGCTCTGCCGTTCCCTTCTCTCTTGCCAGACTCGCGCGCCACGCCCAAGCAACCGGTCATGAACGGCGCCCCCGGCATACTGCCCTGCCAGTCGATCGAGGCCTTGATCGCCGACGGCGCGATCGGGGCCGAAGGCGGGGTGGAGCCGGGGCAGGTCCAGCCGGCCAGCCTCGATCTTCGCCTGGGGAACCGCGCCTGGCGGGTGCGCGCGTCCTTCCTGCCCAAGGTGGGCGGCACGGTGGCCGCGCGGATCCGCGACGTGGCCATGCACGAGCTCGACCTGACCCGCGGCGCGGTGCTGGAACGCGGCTGCGTCTATATCGCGGAGCTCCGCGAGCGGTTGGCCCTTCCCTCGGGCGTATCGGCGCGGGCCAATCCCAAGAGCTCCACCGGCCGCCTGGACGTGTTCGTGCGCCTGCTGACCGACGGCCAGCCGGTGTTCGACGACGTCGCGGCGGGCTACGCCGGCCCGATGTTCCTGGAGATCGCGCCCCAGACCTTCTCGATCCTGGCGCGGGCGGGGGCGGAGCTCAACCAGCTGCGCCTCAAGCGCGGCGCGCCGGGCGCCCTTTGCGCGGAGGCCATCGGCG
The DNA here is from genome assembly GCA_013815405.1 of Caulobacteraceae bacterium. GTDB lineage: Bacteria > Pseudomonadota > Alphaproteobacteria > Caulobacterales > Caulobacteraceae > Acaudatibacter. The sequence continues at coordinate 3,689 of JACDGF010000181.1, forward strand.
TCGATCTCGGCGACGGCCTCGCCGGCTTCCGCGCCCGCCGCCACGCCGGGGTCATCGACCTTGATCTGGAGGCGGGCCACGACCCGCGCGACTTCTGGGAGCCGGTGGAGGCGCGCCGGGGCGAGCTGCTCCTCGATCCGGGCGAATTCTATATCCTCGCCTCCAAGCAGCCGATCGAGATCCCGGTTTTCCAGGCGGCCGAGATGATCCCGATCGACCCGGCGGTCGGGGAATTCCGCGTCCACTACGCCGGCTTCTTCGATCCGGGGTTCGGGACCGCCGAGGCCGGCGGCGAGGGCTCGCGCGCGGTGCTGGAGGTCCGCAGCCACGAAACCCCCTTCCTCCTGGAGGACGGCCAGAGCGTCGCCAAGCTGGTGTTCGAGGCCCTCGCCGAGCGCCCGACCCGGCTCTACGGCGCCAGCGGCTCCCACTATCAGCGTCAGGGCCTGCGGCTATCGAAGCATTTCAAGGCGTGGTGAGGGGGCGCCGCCTTGCGGCCCCTCCGTCCCCCCGATCAGGTCGAGGGGCGCGAGAGAGCGCCGCGCCACCTCCCCCGCTTCGCGGGTGAGGATTAAGGAAGAACCAATCCTCCCCTGCGTTGGCTTGCGGGGGAGGGGGACCACGAAGTGGTGGAGGGGGCGCACAACGCCCCGCCGCTTACGCCGCCTCGCGCCGATAGATCGAACGCTTCGGCGTCGCCACGACCCGGCGCAGCATCGGCTCGAAGGCTTCCAGGGGCAGGGTGTCGTAGTCGGGATCGAAGCTGTTCTGGTCGTAGAGATGGCAGAACCGGGCGGCGTATTCGAAGTGGGGATGGCCGCGATACTGTTCGCGCATGTCGCGGTCGAGGCCGATGTGGTGGAAGAAATAATAGCCCTGGAAGACGCCGTGCTTGTCCATCATCCAATAGTTGGCCTCGGAGATATAGGGCTTCATGATCATCGCCCCGATCTCGGCGTGGTTGGCCGGGCCCATCAGGTCGCCGATGTCGTGCATCAGGGCGCAGGCCACATATTCCTCGTCGCGCCCGTCGCGATGCGCCCGGGTGGCGGTCTGCAGGGAATGCTCGAGGCGGGTGACGGCGAAACCGCCGACATCCTCGTCCAATTCCTTCAAGGCGCCGATCAGGCGATCGGCGTGGGCGCGGTTGAACGGGGCGGCGGCCGCCCCGATGGCCATCCAGTCCTGGAGCGTGCCTTCGGTCATGGCGCGGAAGGTCGCCTTCGCCATCATCTCGCCGTCGGCCATGCCCGTTTCTCCTTTGAACAATCCGCGCGCGACCCATGGTGCGGCCATCCCGCCCCGAGGTCAACGCGCGCTTGCCGGGAGGTCGCGCTTCGCTATGCTCCCCGGCTGATCGCGGGCGTAGTTCAGAGGCAGAACGTCAGCTTCCCAAGCTGAATGTCGCGGGTTCGATTCCCGCCGCCCGCTCCATCCGCGGCCCCCGGCCGGGGGAGAGCTTTTCCAGAGGAGACTTGTCATGAAGCCCATCTCCATCGCGATCGGCGCCCTGGCGGCGCTTTGCGCGGCCGACAGTGCCGGCGCGGTCAGCAACACGACCAAAGGCGCGGCCGCGGGC
>JACDGF010000182.1 GCA_013815405.1 Caulobacteraceae bacterium
GCCCAGGCCAGGGCGCCGAACGCCACGCCGGCGGCGAGGGCGGCGCGGGCGCCGCCGGTTTGACTACGCATGATATCCCCTCGCTTGTTTTCGAATCGATGGCCACGCCGATGGACGGCCTAAGGAAGTTTCACGTCAGTTTGACGACAACGATCATCCGTGGTCGTCCTTAAGCCGATTTCGCCAGGGGCGCCGGACGCTCCGCGGGTGAAGGGTTCGTGACCTTCGCCACCACCCGGCGGACGGTGAGTTTGACGCGCTGGCCCACCTCGAACTGACCGGCGAGATGCTCGGGAAGTTCGGCACTGACGCGGTGGCCGCTGAGAGCCTGGCATTCGACGCTACGCAGAGCGCCGCGGCCGCCCATGGCCACGATCCGGACCGGCAGGCCGTCGGCGGTGGGGGCGGCGTCCAGCCTTACGTCGGAGGGGCGGAACAGCGCCTCGCCTTGGCCGGCCTGGCGTTCTTCGCCGAGGGTCGGGGCGGTGAACCCGTCGAACAGGGCCACCCCATCCACGACCTGGCAGGGAAGGCGGTTGACCTCGCCCAAAAATTCGAACGCGAACGGCGAGGCGGGCGAGGCGTCGAGTTCCTCCGGGGTTCCGATCTGCTCGATGCGGCCGAGATTCATCAGCACCACGCGGTCGGCCAGGGCCATGGCCTCCTCCTGGTCGTGGGTGACCAATATGGTGGTCACGCCGGTGGCGTCGTGGATCCGGCGAAGCTCCGCGCGCAGTTCCTTGCGCACCTTGGTGTCCAGGGCGCCGAACGGCTCGTCGAGCAGGAGCAGCTGGGGCTCCACCGCCAGGGCGCGCGCCACCGCCACGCGCTGGCGCTGGCCGCCGGAGAGCTGGGCGGGGTAGCGGCCCCCCAGGCCTTCGATACGGGCCAAGGCGAGCAGTTCTTCGACCCGCTGCTTGATCACGGATCGATGGGGCCTGGACGACGCCGGGCGCACGTCTAGCCCGAAAGCGATGTTCCTGGCCACGGTCATGTGGCGGAAGAGGGCGTACTGCTGGAACACCAGGCCGACCCGTCGTTCGCGCGCGCTCATGGCAAGAAAATCGGCGCCGTCCAGAAGGACGTGGCCGCGGTCGGGCTTGTCGAGACCGGCGAGAACCCGCAGCAGGGTGGTCTTGCCCGAGCCGGAGGGGCCCAGCAGGGTCAGGAACTCGCCGTCTCGCGCTTCCAGGGACACACCAGCGAGAGCGGGAAAGCGGCCGAAGCGTTTGGCGATTCCGTCGACGGTCAGGGTCATGGCTAGAGGGCGCTCCCTTTGGCGGCGGCGACGCGGCCGGCCCGCTCCAGGGCCGTCTTGGCGACGAGGGTGACGATGGCCAAGCCGGCCAGCAAGGAGGCCGAGGCGAAGGCGCCGACGAAATCATAGTCGTTGTATAGCGCCTCGACGTGCAGCGGCAGGGTTTCGGTCAGCCCGCGGATGTGACCCGAGAGCACCGACACGGCCCCGAACTCGCCCATGGCCCGGGCGTTGGAGAGCAGGACGCCGTGCAAGAGGGCCCATCGCACATTGGGCAGGGTCACGCGGCGGAACGTGGTCCAGCCGCCCGAGCCCAGGGTGGTGGCCGCCAGCTCCTCGTCCGCGCCCTGTTCGGCCATCAGCGGGATGAGTTCGCGGGCGACCAGGGGGACGGTGACCAGGATCGTGCCCAGCAATATTCCGGGCACGGCGAAGATGATCTTGATTCCGCCCGCATCGAGCATCGGCCCGAACCATCCGCGCGCGCCGAACAGCAGCACCCAGACCAGGCCCGAGACGACCGGCGAGAGGGACAGCGGCAGATCGATCAGGGTTAGCAGGACGGCCTTGCCGCGAAAGTTGAACTTGGCGATCGACCAGGCCGCCGCCAGGCCGAACGCCGCGTTGAGGGGAACGGCGATCACCGCCACAAGGAGGGTCAGGCGGATCGCCGCCAAGCCGTCGGGTTCCTTGAAGGCGTCGAGGAAGGCCCCCAGGCCCTTGGACAGCGCCTGGGTGAACACGGTCGCCATGGGGGCGCCGATCAGCAGGGCGAGCCACGCCAGCGCCGCCAGGACCAGGACGGCCGGCCCGGCGCTCTCGATGCGGCGCGGCGCGACGGTCCCGATCATCGCCCGCCTCGCCGGGCGAGGGCAACCTGGGCGGCGTTGGTGATCAGGAGCGCGATCAGGGACAGGGCCAGCATCGCGACGCCTACCGAAGCGGCCCCGGCGTAGTCGTACTGCTCGAGGCGGGTGACGATGACCAGGGGCGCGATCTCCGAAACCCCGGGCATATTGCCGGCGATGAAGATCACCGAACCGTATTCCCCCGCCCCGCGGGCGAAAGCCAGGGCGAAGCCGGTGATCAGCGCGGGGGCCAGGGCGGGCATGACCACCCGCCAGAGACTTTGCGGGGCGGTCGCGCCCAGGGTCTTGGCGGCTTCCTCATAGCCCGCGTCGAGATCCTGCAAAACCGGTTGCACGGCGCGCACGACGAAAGGCAGCCCCACCGCCAGCAGGGCGACGAAAACGCCCAGCGGCGTATAGGCGACCTTGACCCCCAGCGGCTCGAGGAGGCTTCCGATCCAGCCGTTGGGGCCGTAGAGCGAGGCCAGGGCGATGCCCGCCACCGCCGTGGGCAGGGCGAAGGGCAGGTCGACCAGGGCGTCCACCACCCGCCTTCCTGGAAACTCATAGCGGCAGAGCACCCAGGCGATCAGCAGGCCCAGGACGACATTGACCAGGGCCGCCATCGTCGCCGCCACGAAGCTCAGGCGAAGCGCCGCCAGGGTCCGGGGCTGGACGATCGCCGCGACGAACCCGTCCAGGCCATGCTCCCAGGGGCGAGCGACCAGGGCCGCCAGGGGAAGAAGGATGATGACGCCGACATAGGTCAGGGTGAACCCGAACGCCAGGTGAAAGCCCGGCAGGGGGCTGGGCTCCCGCCACGCCGCCGGGCGAGCGCCGATCGAGGGGGCCAGAGCGACCACGTCAGCCCGGCTGGTAGATTTTGTCGAACGTGCCGCCGTCGGCGAAATTGCGGGCCTGGGCCTTCTGCCAGCCGCCGAAGGCGGCGATGGTGATCAGGTTCATGCGGGGGAATTTCGCCGCGTAGCGCGCGGCCACCGCCTGGCCGCGGGGACGGAAGTGCCGCTTGGCCGCCAGTTCCTGCGCCCCTTCGGTGTAGAGGAACCTGAGATAGGCCTCGGCCAACTTTCGCGAGCCGCGCTTGTCCACCACCTTGTCGACCACCGCCACCGAGGGCTCGGCCAGAATGCTCATCGACGGGCGCACGATCTCCAGCTTGCCCGGACCGACCTCGTCGATCGCCAGCATGGCCTCGTTCTCCCAGCCCACCAGCACATCGCCGATCCCCCGCTGCACGAAGGTGGTCGTCGAGCCCCGCGCGCCGGTGTCGAGGACCGGGACGTTCTTGTAGATCCCGCGGACGAAGCCCAAGGCGCGGGTCGCGTCCCCGCCGTTGCGCTTGGTCGCGTAGCCGAGGGCGGCCAGATAGGCCCAGCGGGCGCCGCCGGAGGTCTTGGGATTGGGGGTGATGACCTTCACCCCGGCCTTGACCAGATCGATCCAGTCGTGGATCGCCTTGGGATTGCCCTTGCGGACCACGAAAACGATCGTCGAGGTATAGGGCGCGCTGTTGTAGGCCAGCCGGGATTGCCAGTTCTTGGCGATCAGGCCCTTGGCCGCGATGGCGTCGACGTCATAGGCCAGCGCCAGGGTTACAACGTCGGCCTCCAGCCCGTCGACCACCGCCCGCGCCTGCTTGCCCGACCCGTCGTGCGACTGGTTGATCCGCACCGGCTGGCCGGTCTTCCGCTGCCAATCGGCGACGAACAGGCCATTGAAGTCCTTGTAGAACTCCCGAGTCGGGTCATAGCTCGCGTTGAGCAGGGTGGCCGGCGCCGCGGCCAGCGAGGCGCGCGGCAAGGCAAGCATCGCCGCGCCGGATCCCGCCAAAACTCCGCGTCTCGAATAGTCACGTATCATCGCTCGCCCCCAAAGGCCCAATCGTTCGCGCAATGCTAGGGAGCGGTGGAGTGCGCCGACAGGCACTTTTTCTGCCTTCGGATCGATAACCACTATCGTCAGATTTTCTCGGGCAAATCGTTAGGTTTTCTCACCCCGAACGGCTTTTCCTTCTCAATTCCACTTGGAAGCTTCTCGAGGGTTTGCTCGGGCGGCCGCAGCCGGTATCTGTGCCGCCCATGACCCACCGACCGACAGTCGCCGTGATCGGCGCCGGCTTCAGCGGAGTCCTGACCGCCCTGCGGCTGCTGCTGGCGCCGGATGGCCCTCGGGTTCTGCTGATCGAGCGCGGCGCGCGCTTCGGCCGGGGCGCGGCCTATTCGACCACCAGCCCCCATCACCTGCTCAACGTCCGCGCCACCAATATGAGCGCCTTCGTCGAACAGCCGTCGCACTTCCTCGATTGGCTGGGCCAGTCCGGCGGCGCCCATCCCGACCAGGTGTTCGTGACTCGTGATCGCTACGGGCAATATCTGCAATCGATCCTGCGCAAGGCCGCCGGCGAGGCCGCCGCCGACCGCCTGGTGCTGGAGCATGACGAGGTTCGCGGCCTCGAGCGGGACGCGGAGGGCTGGCGTGTGCGCCTGGCGGTGGGCAGGGTGCTGGAGGCGGACGCCGTGGTCCTGGCGCTCGGCAATCTGCCGCCGCCCGCTCCCGAGGGCGTCGACCCGGCCCTGGCCGGGTCGCGGCTCTACGCCTCCGACCCCTGGGCGTGGTCGCCCGCCGACACCCCCGCCCGTGGCGACATCCTCCTGCTGGGAACCGGCCTCACCGCCGTCGACATCGCCCTTTCCATCGACGGGGCCCGGCCCGGCGCCCGCGTCGTGGCGCTCTCCCGCCGCGGTTTTCTGCCCCGGCGCCATGCCGAGGTCGGCGCGCCGGATACGCCCGCCAGCGCTCCCAAGGGCTCACCCCTCGAGGTGCTCCAGGAGATCCGCCGGCGGGGGGCGAGCGACTGGCGCGCCGCCATCGACGGCCTGCGGCCCTATGTCCAATCCCTCTGGCGGGGCTGGAGCCTGGCCGAGAAGACCCGGTTCCTGCGCCACCTGCGGCCATGGTGGGACGTCCATCGCCACCGCCTCGCGCCCCAGGTCGCCGCGCGCATCGAAGCTTTCCAGAAAGCCGGAACCCTGACCATCGCCGCCGGGCGCCTCGAGGCTCTGGTCCCGACCAAGGATGGCGCCGTGGCGACCTGGCGCCGCGCGGAGGCGGGCCCGAGGAGCGCCGGCCCTTCTCCCTGG
>JACDGF010000183.1 GCA_013815405.1 Caulobacteraceae bacterium
CGGGCCGGGTCGACCCGGCCAATGCCCTGGTCCCGTTCGGACGTTTCGATACCGTGCACTTCGCGCGCCTCCTGGTGCTCGAGGACGAAACGCTGGGCGACCTCGAGGCCTACGGCGCAGCCTTCGACGCTCCGGTCTATCTGCTGTTCCTGGGTGACTGCGACGGGCCGGCGGAAACGATGCTGGACGCCCTGGCGCGGGAGGCGGAAGCGGGCCTTCGGCGGATCTTCGCCCATTGCCAAGGCTTCTCGCCAGGCGCGGACCTTCGGCGATGGATGGACGCCCATGCCGTGCGCCCGGCCACCGCCTATGTGAACTGGATCGGCCGCACCGTGCGTCAGGTGCGCGAGGAGGCGGCCCTGCACGACACCCTGTCGGCGCGGCGGGAGCCTGGGGCGGCGGGGGAGTCGGCGAGGGCGGCGCGCGAGCGGCTGAAGGCGGCGGTCCTGGCGGAGAGCCCGGCGCCCACCCCCTTGCCCGCCACGCCGCTTCGCTGGAGGCTCGCCGATGCGGCGGACGCCGTGGGCGGCGTGCTGGTGCTGCTCATCGCGGCGCCGCTATTGGCGGTCTATGCGCCGGTCTTCTTGGCCATCCTGCGTTCCCGGGAAACGCGCGACCCGGTGATCGCCCCGCCGGCGGACCTCGCCAAGATGCGCGCCATCGGCGCGGCCGACGACCACGACGTCAGCAACGCCTTCAGCGCGGTGGGCAGCCTCAAGCCCGGGTGGTTTCGCCTCTCGACGGTGAGCTTCATCCTGTGGTTCCTGAACTGGGCCAACCGCCACATCTTCCGGCGCGGACGCCTGGCGCGGGTCGGCACCATCCATTTCGCCCGCTGGGTGTTCCTCGACGGCAAGCGGCGGATGGTCTTCGCCAGCAACTACGACGGCGCCCTGGACAGCTATATGGACGACTTCATCAACAAGGCCGGCTATGGGCTCAATCTGGTGTTCAGCAACGGCGCCGGCTATCCGCGCACCCGGTTCCTGGTCCTGGACGGGGCGCAGGACGAGCAGGCCTTCAAGTTCTTCCTCCGCCGTCATCAACTGCCCACCGACGTCTGGTACAAGGCCTATCCGGGCCTCACCGCCTTCGACCTCGCCCGCAACGCCGAGATCCGGCGGGGATTCGAGCGCCGGTCCATGACCGACGGCGAGGCCGCCCGCTGGCTGGCGCTTATCTAGAGCCCGCGGCATGCCCCCGCCCGTCACTGAACTCGACGACATCCAGGCCCTGCTCAAGGGCGGCTTCGGCGACCTGACCGAGGCGGTGTTCCTGCTGCTGACGATCACCGATCCAGACGGCGCCAGGGCCTGGCTGGCGGGCGCGCGGGTCACCAGCGTGGCGGATATGCGCGAACACCTGACCTCGGCGATGCAGGTCGCCGTCACCGCCGCCGGTCTCGCGGCGCTTGGGCTGGACGCGGCGGCCCTGGCCGGCTTCTCGGCCGAATTCGTTACCGGCATGAGTGGGGACGAGGCGCGAGCCCGGCGCCTGGGGGATGTGGGCGCCAACGCGCCGGCGGGTTGGGACTGGGGCGGCGCCCGGGGCGATCCCCATCTGCTGGTCATGCTCTACGCGGCGCCGGGGGACCTGGGCGCGTTGCGCGACAAAGTAGAGACGGCGGACTTCCGGTCGGCGTTCACCGTCCTCGCCCTTCCCACCATCGACATGAAGGGGCGCGAGCCGTTCGGTTTCGTGGACGGGGTGAGCCAGTCGGTGCTCGACTGGGCAGGCGCGCGGACGCCCGGAACGGCGGCGGACTGCGATTACGGCAATCTGATCGCGGCCGGGGAGTTCCTGCTGGGCTATCCCAACGAATACGGCCGCCTGACGAGGCGGCCCCTGCTGGAGCCGGCCCACGACCCGGGGAACATCCTACCCGCCGCCGCCGATGACCCGACCCGCCGCGACCTGGGCCGCAACGGCTCCTACCTGGTGCTGCGCCAATTGAGCCAGGATGTGCGCGGGTTCTGGCGGTGGGTGCGATCCCAAGAACCGCGGGGCTCCGCCGACGCTCTGGCCGAAGCCATGGTCGGCCGCGGGCTCTCCGGCGAGGCGCTGATCGCGACCGGGGGCCGCGCGCTCCGCGGCGTCGGTCCGAAGGCGGATGATCTGAGGCTCAACGGATTCACCTACGACGGCGACCCGCGAGGCCTCGCCTGCCCGTTCGGCGGCCACGTCCGCCGAGCCAACCCGCGCACCGGCGACATGCCAGGCGGGGTGGGCAATTGGCTCACCCGGCAGTTGCGCCGGCTGGGCCTTGACCGCCAGGACCCTCGCGCCGACGTGGTCGCCGCCAGCCGCTTCCACCGCATCCTGCGCCGGGGCCGTGAATACGGCCGTTTCATCGAGCCGGCCCAAGCCGCCGATCCGGCCGCGGACGACCCGGCCGGCGGCCTCCACTTCATCTGCCTGGCCGCCAACATCGCCCGCCAGTTCGAATTCATCCAGGGCGCATGGCTGATGAGCGCAAAATTCGGCGGCTTGACCGGCGAACAGGACCCCCTGCTGGGAAACCGCCTTCCATTTCCCCCCGGCGTCGCCACCGACGGCTTCTCGATTCCCCAGGCCGCCGGCGCGGCGCGGAAGGTTGCTCCGCTGCCCCAGTTCGTCACCGTGAGAGGCGACGCCTATTTCTTCCTGCCGGGGCTGCGGGCGCTGCGGTTCATCGCGAGGGGCGCCATTTCCGGCGAGCGGGACTCGACGCGATTAACCCAGGATGGCGAGACGACACATTGGCAAGTGTCGTCACTCGCCGCTGGCGGCGACGTGCTTCTCTAGAATCTCGCTGATCCGCGACTGCCATCCCGGCCCGCTCTGTCGAAAGTGTTCGAGCACGCTGGGCGAAAGCCGAAGGGAGACCGCCTTGCGTCGCGCGGATACGTCGAGACGCGGACGCCCGCGGCGGGCCATGGTGTCGGTCGCCGCGCGCACGAGCCTCTCCCCGTCCCGCACCTCACCGTGCTCGAAGAAATGATCGTCGAGTTCGGGCGCCTCATCGGGATCGACCCAGCCGGGGCCCGTATCTTGCCTGTTCTCGCTCATTGGCTTTCCTCATTGAAATAATCCGCCGCCTTCCGCCGCGCTCGGACCACACCACCACGACCATCCGTTCCTGAAGCAGCCCCGCGGTGATCAATCGCTCTTCACCATAATCGGCGCGGTCGTCAGCCATCGTGATGGTCGGACCGTCGAACACGGCGCCCGCATCTGAAAAATCGAGTCCTCTGTGTTTCAACGTCGCGGCGCGCTTGGCCGAGTCGAACTCAATCTCCACAAGTTAGATGTATATACGAAAAATGGCCGGGTCAATGTCATAAGCGCCGATCGACAGGCGATCTTAGTGTTGATCTCTATCCCGCCGGTCCCGTGTCGCGGCCGGAGTATCGGGCGCTGCCTTGATAGATCACGCGGCGGGCGCGCTGGATTTCGCCCAGCGGGCGGTGTTCGGCGATGGCGTGCCAGGGGTTGAAGGAAAGGCCGTCGACCAAACGCTCATCGCGCCTGGCCTCGGCGGAGCCCAGATCGCGGCGGGCGATGGTCAGCTCCGCCAGCTTGACGAACGGCGCGTCCGCCGGCTTCCACCCATAGGCGCCCTCGATCGGGGTCTTCACCGGATCGACTTGGAATTGGGCCAGAAAGTCCCAACCAAGGTCGCCCGCGGCCAGCCGCGCCCGCAGGTCGTCGCGCAGATAGTTGCGCCAAGAAGCGCCGGGCGTTCCCCTCACGGCCGATCGCCGCTGGCGCGACCGCCACATGAACTTCGCGGCGTGCGGGCCGATCGCGATCGGCGTCGCGCCGTGGAAGTCCTCGGTGGCGACACTCCGCAGGAACAGGCGCCGCGCCGACCAGCCCAGGGTCCACAGCATGACCCGCAGGCCATGGGCGAGGCCCAGGCCGCCGATCAGTTTCAGCGGGGCGGTGAAGACATTGGCCGAGGAGGTCGAGATGATCATCAGCTGCCGGGCGTCGTCCGCCGGGAGATAGGGCTGGTTCAGCGCCAGGAAATCCTGGACGCCCGCGGGGTCCTCGCCGGGGAGGAGGCTGGCGCCCGGGACGTCGCGCAGCTTGACGGAACACCCCAGAAGATCGGGGAACCAGTCGGGCATGCCGACGCTGAAGCCGTTCGAGAGCCGCACCCAGGCCTGGAAGGTGTGCGGGGCCGCGAACACCCCGTGTTTCGCCCGCTCCGGTATATCGTCCACCACCCGGAACTGGGCGCTAAGGCCCGCGTGCGACTTGACGTGGAAGTTGCGGCGGCGCTGGCCGTCGCCGCTCCGGGCGAAACCTTCCTGGTAACGATTGATCTCCTCGGCGAAGGCGCGGAACCGGTCGGCCTCGCCTTCCGTGATCGTCTCTCGCCCGTTGTCGCTCATCTCTTTGCCTTGCCCCCGCGTGCGTCCCGCGCGACTGCCTCGGCCGCCTTTTCGCCGATCATGTAGATCGCCCCGGCGATGAAGAAGCCGGGGATGCGGGGGAAGACGCAGGCGTCGACGACCCTCAGGCCCCGGACGCCGTACACGGTGAAATCGGAGGCGAGCACGCCGCCGGCGTCCCGGGGGCCGATCGCCGCCGTGCCGCAGGCGTGATGGCCCCAGGCGTTGTCGCGGACGAAGGACGCCAGATCCGCGTCGCTCTCCACCTCGGGGCCTGGAAGCACTTCGGCCGCCACGCAGCCGCGTTCCTTCAAGCCGCGGGTCATGGTCCGGGCCAGGCGGACGGCGCCGACCACGGCCGCCAGATCCTCGCCGCCCGGATCGGTGGCAGGGTCGAAGTAGTTGAAGTCGATCTTTGGCGGGTCGCGCGGATCGGCGGACTTCAAGGTGACGATGCCGGTGCGATTGAGGGTGTGGGCCTTGAGCACCGCCCAGGTCAGGTAGTCGTGGTGCTCGGCGATCTGGCGGGAGTAGCCGGGAAAATAGCCCTCGAACCGGGCGAGAAGGGCCATCAGGAAGAGGTCCGGCGCCCGCTTGGCGCCGGCCGAGCGGCGGGTGAGCCCCACCGCCGCGCCGTTGGAGACATACATGCCCCGCCCCGTCCGCCACTGGCGCCAGAGGGGGTCGTCCACCTCGAAGCGCGCGCCCTGAAGCACCCGCCAATTCCGGGACATGCGGTTGACCACGCCGACCTCATAACGGTCCTGCAGATTGCGCCCGACGCCCGGAAGGTCGACCCGCGGCGCGACGCCATGGGCGGCCAGCGCCGCCGCGGC
>JACDGF010000184.1 GCA_013815405.1 Caulobacteraceae bacterium
ATCGTGGCCGGCGCCCCGCCCAAAAAGGCGGCGAGCTTGCTTCCGTCCAGGCCGATCGGGCGCCGCCACAGATAGCGCATCTCCAGAAGCTCCCGGAACGTCTCCACGAACGGCGAAAGAGCGATCACCAGCGGGTAGGGAAAGGGCCGGAGCGGCAGGTCGGGCCGGCCCGTGACCCGCCGGATCGCGCCGGCCATGTCGTCGGCGCGGGCCAGCCAGTGGCCGGCGAAGTGGAAGACCTGGAAATCGGCCAGCTCCGCCTCGCGATCCGCCAGCCGCGCGACCGTCTCGGCCAGGTTCGGCAGATAGGCCCAGGCGTGGCCCACCTGGGCCGGGCCGGGCGAATAGACCGCGCGCACCGCCCCGCCCCGGCGCCGGGTCAGCCAGCCAAGGCCGCTGTTGGGGGCCGCCGGCCCGAAGAAATCGCCGGCCCTCACGATCAGCACCCGGACGCCCGCCGTCGACGCCTCGCGCAACATCGCCTCCATCTCGACGCGGATCCTGCCCTTGCGCGTGACCGGCGCCTGAGGCGCGTCCTCGCCGATTAGGGGCCCGGCGTCGGGGGCGAAGTTGTAGACATTGCCCGGAAAGACGATCCGCGCGCCCACCGCCTTTGCCGCGGCGATGGTTGACCGGAGCATCGGCACGGCGAGGCCCCGCCAGTTGCGGTAGCCGGGCGGATTGGCGGCGTGGACGATCAGCCCCGCGCCCTCGGCGGCGGCCGCCACATCGGCGCCGATCATCGCGTCGCCCGCCACCCATTCGATAGGCATGCGTGGCCCGGCCTTGATCGCCGCGGCCCTGGGATCGCGGGCCAGGGCGCGGATGCGCCAGCCGCGCTTGATCAGGGCGCAGGCGGCGTGGCCGCCGAACGAGCCGGTGGCCCCGATCACCAGGGCGGTCTTTTGCGGGGATGGGGTCATCGGAAAGCTCCTTGAAGGTCGACGCCATCATCGTCGCCTGGAAACCTATTCGGAATTGTATATTATCGTGGAACAGATATTCATGAACGCATGGCCCGCCCGCCGCCTTGGGATCTCTATCGCTCGTTCCTCGCGGTCATGGACGCCGGCAGCCTGTCGGGCGCCGCGCGCGATCTGGCAATCGCCCAGCCCACGGTCGGCCGGCACATCGAGGCTCTCGAGCGGAGCCTGGGGTGCGGCGCCTTGTTCACCCGGTCGCCGGGAGGTCTGCGCCCCACGAGCGTGGCGCGGGCGCTCGCGCCTCAGGCCCGGGCCATGGCCTCCGCCGCCGAGACCCTGGCCCGCACGGCGTCCGGCGAGGGCGGCGAGGTGCGCGGAGCCGTGCGCCTGACGGCCAGCGACATCGTCGGTGTCGAGGTCCTGCCGCCCATCCTCACGGCGTTTCGCGAGGCGTGGCCCAAGGTCGACATCGAACTGGCGCTGTCCAACCGGCTGGAGGACCTCCTGCGCCGCGACGCGGACATCGCCGTGCGTATGGCCAGGCCCACCCAGAACGCCCTGTTCGCCCGTCGCGTGGGGGTCGTGAACCTCACCTTCCACGCCCACCGCGACTATCTCGCCAGGCACGGCGAACCGCGGTCCATCGGCGAGCTTCGCGGCCACACCCTGATCGGCTTCGACCGGGTCAGACCCATCGCCAGGGCGATCAGCCAGATCGATTTCGAAGTTTCCCGCGAGCTCTTCGCCCTGCGCACCGACAGCGAGGTCGCCCAGCTCGCCCATTTGCGCGCCGGCTTCGGCATCTGCCCCTGCCAGCCCGCCATCGCCCGCCGCGACCCCGACCTCGTCCCCATCCTCACCGGAATCTTCGGCTTCGACCTGGAGGTCTGGGTGGTCATGCACGAGGACCTCAAGGCCGATCGGCGCATGCGCCTGCTGTTCGATCATCTGGCCCAGGGACTTAAGGCCGGCCTCGACGCCGGAGGTTAGCGACTGGGAGATGTCGCCTTGAAACTTAGGGGCGCGGCCATTAGGGTCCGCGCCTTCGCCGATCAGGCGGCGCGCGCTCGTAGCTCAGCTGGATAGAGCACCAGACTACGAATCTGGGGGTCGGGCGTTCGAATCGCTCCGAGCGCGCCAATCCCTTCGATGATCGATGACCCGCTGCGAGCCTGTAACCGGCGCCGCGCCGCGCGGGTTTTTTCTCCACCGCATTGAACTCTCGAGCCCCCGGCGGTGACACACCCAAGCGAGGGTACGGGCTTTCCGGCCAACCGGTCGGGATCATCAGGAGGAGCGGACCATGAATCATGTCACCACGGGTATCGTCGCAACGTCGCTCGCATCCGCGATCGGCATCGCGAGTTTGACGTCCACCGCCGCCCACGCGGCGCAACCGCCGCCGCCGTGCCACCCCAATCCGAACGCCACGCAAGACCGGCAGACCGTCCTGTCGCGTGGGGACATCGTCGCCTTGCCCCAAGCGTTACGCACCCGGCTCGCCGGGCTGGCGGGGCGCCCCCACAGCCAACTGCCCACTCAGGCCTACGCGGAAGCGGCTCAACCGAGCCGGCTGTTCCAGTACTACCTGCTCGACACCTCCGGCTTCGAGCCCAATCCCTTCACCCACCTGTTTCCCGGCATCAACCAGAAGGCGATGCTGACCGCGACCGGGCCCCAGTGCGGGCTGCCGACGATCGGTTCGGTGCGCGTCGCCCTGGAGCCGAAGCCCGGTTTGCCCACCGATCCCAATGACGTGGAGGCCTTCATCGACGTCTTCACCGACATCGCAGGCCTCTTCGTCATCAACAATGAGAGCGGCTGGTACGAGGGGTGGATGATCCATGACCTGAGGGTCGCGCCCGTCTCCTCGGCGGAGGGGCGCCCCGCCTTCGGGACCATCACCCAGGCCGACGCCGACGCGCTCCAGGCGATCGGCGGTCATCACAACCAGCCCGGCGCCGTCTTCACCACCGACGGGAGGGCGGCGCACCTGCCCAGCCCGGACGACCACTTCCCGGGCCAGCAGACCAACGTCGTGCCCCTTCAACTGAGCATGGGGGCGTGGAACACGCTGCAACAGAGTGACGGCCACGCCTACTGGGAGTTCAACTACACGACCAACTGGATCCATCCGCTGTATGAGCTCCCCTTCACCGGCGGCATTCCGGGGACCTTCGAGGCCGGAAAAATCGGCGCGCTCCAGTCGATCATTCCGGGCTCGGGGCCATCGGGGATCAAGAACGACCCGGTGCGCTACGGGGATGACCCGAACGACAAGGGCGTGATCCAGGCCTCGGGGCCCCGGGACCCGGACAAGTTCGAGGCCGCCTTCGACCAGCAGCGCGAGTTCCGCGCGCGCTTCATTCCCAGCGGCCTGGCCAAGGAGATCTTCCTCGACGTCTACGAGCGGCTCGCCTCGTTCGAGCCGACCGTCACCAGTTTCAACCAGCGGCTGTTCGACGCCTACGCGGTCGAGGTGGCGCGGGTCGACACGGACCACGACGGCGTCGTTTCGGCCCTGGAAGGCGACGTCGACACGGCGTCGGACGGATTTCCCGACAACAAGCGGCTGTTCATTCCGGCCACGGAGTTCAACCGCTTCGCCGTCACCCGCGAGATCAACGACGGGCTGCTCGCGCCCCGCTTCGCCCCCAGCCAGAAGGCTTGGGTGATGTCGGGTGAGCTTGTGAGGGTGAATCCCGCGGTTCCCGCTTCCGCGGGCCGCGACGCCGACGACCGGTAAGGAACGCGGGCGGGCTCGGCGCGGGACCATCGCCCGCCGATCGGGGGCCAGGCAGACGATCGTCGATTGCCTCGCCCAGGCACTGGCTCGCGCGCCCCTTCACCCCTTTGGGGTTCCTCCCCCGTGAAACCATCCACGGGGGAGGATCTGTTCAATCCTCCCTTGCGAGCGCGGTGAGGCCGGGAAATGGCGTGGGGTCCATCGGCGCCGAGCGCTGCGCGACCACCCCGCTGATCGCCACGCCTTTGCCGGTCGGCGACGGGCTCGCCCTCATTCGCCGGCGGCCCGACATCCGCCAGGCCGAACGGCGCCTCACGGGCGAGACGGCGCGCATCGGCGTCGCCACGGCCGATCTCTATCCGACCATCACCCTGGGCGGCACGGTCGGAACGACCTCGACCACGGTCGGCGGCCTGGGCGACAGCAATGCCTTTCGCTACAGCGTCTGGCCGCTGCTCACCTGGAGCTTCCCCAACATCGGCGTCGCCCGCGCCCGCGTCCGTCAAGCCAAGGCGCGGACCGCCGCCGCCTTGGCCAGCTTCGACGGGGTGGTCCTCGCCGCCCTTCAGGACGCCCAATCGGCCCTCGCCGCCTATGTCCGCGAGCGCGACCGCCACCAGGCCCTGACCGCCTCGCGCGACAACGCCGCCGAGGCGGCGAGCCTGAGCCGCCTGCGCTTCCAGCGCGGGGCCGACGACTTCCTCACCCAGCTCGACGCCGAGCGCGCCCTCGGCGAAGCGGAGTTGGCCCTGACGGAGTCGGCCGCCGAGGTCGCCGCCGACCAGGTCATCCTCTTCCAGGCGCTCGGCGGCGGCTGGGAAGGCGCGAGCATGACGGCGCCGCCTTAGCGGCCCGTCACCCTCACCGTTTCGCCGGATGGACGGCGCGCGCCCTGGCGTCGCCGAAGGTCCGGCGGAGGGTTTCGGCGGCGAAATTGGCGCTCATCCTCGCCTGGGCGCCCGAGCGGTCGGTCCCCGATCCGGCCGACGCCGCGGTGGTCGCCACATCGACGTAGCCGGTCGGATCCAGGGCCCCCAGCAAGGTCATCCCTAGGGCGGCGCCGTTGAAGCCGCCCCGGCTGGCGTTCACCTTCACCGCGAAGGTCCCCAAGGGCTGCCCGGTCGACGGATCGACCACGGCCACGCGGCCCCTGGCCGCATTGTCGTCGCCCATCAGCATCGCCTTGGCGGCGTTCTTCAGATGCACCTTGTCCACCTCGATCCTCAAGGTGATCGGCCGGCCGATGTCCCCGTAGAGGGCGGCCTCCCTGACCACCGCGGCCCTGAGCATGTCGGCGAAGGCGGGCGGGGCCGCGGAGTCGTGCTGCACGACCTCCACGTCGGCCACATGGGTCGACCCGTCCGAGGGGGCGACGCCTCGCGCCGGGGCGGCGGCGGCGCCCGTGGCCAGCGCCCAGGCCAGGGCGGCGAGCGCGAGAGGTTTGATGTCGAGCATCGTGGCGCTTCGGCCCTAGCGGCCGACTTGAGCCTCGGAGTTGAACGCCGGCTGCATGTTCGCCAGCCCGCCCATCCAGCGCTGGTCGC
>JACDGF010000185.1 GCA_013815405.1 Caulobacteraceae bacterium
GTCCTGGATCGCGGCGCGGGCGACGATGGGGCCCTTTCCCACTATGGCGGTCGGGCGCAGGGCCTCTTTCAGGGTTTCGACCCCGCAGAGGCCGCAGCTCGATCGCGATTCCAGGGTGCGCCGGCGGGCCAGGGCCAGGGCGGCGCCGGCGCGGGGGGTCAGGAGGACGTCGGCGAGGAATCCCTCCTCGGCCCGCGCGACCGTGACCCTGGCGATGTCGGCGAAGGGCGCGATCCGTTCGGTCAGGGTGAAGCCCACCGCCAGGTCCTCGACATCGGCCGGGGTCCCCATGACCACCACATAGGGCCTGCTGTCATAGGCGATCCCGATCGCCGCCTCGGCCGGAACCTCGCGCGCGACCGCCTCGAGCCGGCCGCCCTCCTGGACCCATCGCTCGCCCCGGCAAAGAAGGGCCGGGCTCGGTGGCGAGCGCCCCGCGTCAGCCGCCCGGGGCAACCAGGGTCCCCATGAGCCCCGCCTCGCGCAGGAAGCCGAGCACGGCGGCGTTGAACGCCTCGGGCTGGTCGATGTTGGCCTCGTGGCCGGCGTCGGGAATGACCACCTTGCGCGCTCCTGGGATCTTGGCCGCCATATAGTCGGAGGCGGCGAGGAACGGCGTGTCGTCGGCGCCCACGACCACCAGGGTCGGAACGGCGATGGCCGGCAGGCTGGCGATGACCGCATCGTCCCTCTGAGCGAGCATGCCTCGGGCGGCGAGCGCGAGGCCCCTCTGGCCCTTGGCTTCGAAGCGCTCGGCGGTGCGCAGGGCGCGTTGGTTCCATCCCTCCCGGGCCTCGTCCGCGCGATAGCCCGGGCCGGTGTCAAAGAGCATGAGGCCTCCCACCCGTTCGCGATGGGCGCGATGAAAGGCGAGGCTCATGTAGCCGCCCAGCGAGAGGCCGCCCAGAACGGCGGTTCCGGCGCCGACGGCGTCGAGCAGGGCCGCCATGTCCGCCACCGTGGCGGCTTCACTATAGGCGCTTTGGTCCTCCGGCGAATCCGAGCGGCCATGGCCGCGCATGTCCCAGACGATCAGGGTGAAGTGTTTTGCCAGGGCTTCGACCTGGCCGGCCCACATCTGGCACGTGGCCGAATAGCCGTGGCTGAGCAGGAGCGCCGGCCCCTGGCCGTGGACCTCGTAGTAGAGCTCGACCCCGTCGCGGTTTAGCATGGACATGGGGGCTGCCCCACCCTGGCCGCTTCGCGGCTTGTCCCTCCCCATGAAGGGAAGGGAGGAAGAACTCCGCGCATCCCCTACCTCCCCACGAATACGCCCGGCCGGCGCTCGTTCACGGAGCGGACGCCTTCGGCGAAGTCGGCGGTCCGGCGCAGGGTGGTTTGTTCGATCAGTTCGTGGTCGGTCTGGGCCTTCACGGCCGCGGCGAGGCCGGCGCGCATCGTGGCGCGGGTCGAATCCACCGCCAGGGGGGCGTTCTCGGCGATCTCGCGGGCGAGGCTCACGGCGGCGGCGCGCAGGCCGTCCAGGGGAACGACCTGGTCGACCAAGCCCCAGGTCAGGGCTTCCTCGGCCTTGATCCGGCGGCCGGTGAGGCACATCAGCTGGGCGCGCTGGGCGCCCACCATCCGGGGCAGGGTGTGGGTGATGCCGAAGCCCGGATGGAACCCCAGCTTGACGAAATTGGCCGCGAACCGGGCCTCCGGCGCCGCGACGCGGAAATCAGCGACCAGGGCGAGGCCGAGGCCCGCCCCCACCGCCGCGCCCTGGACCGCCGCGACGATCGGCTTGCCGGCGCGAAACAGGCGCACCGCCTGGACATAGAGCGGGTTGATCCCCTCCATCCCCGCCCCGCCGACACCGGTGGGCGAGGCGAGATCCGCCCCGGCGCTGAAACTCTTGCCGGAAGCGGCCAGGACCACGGCGCGCAGGTCCCTTTCCGCGTCGATGTCCTCCAGGGCGTCGGCGAGACCGCGGATCAGCTCGACGCTGACGAAGTTGTGCGGCGGCCGGTCGATGGTGAGGATCGCCACGTGGCCCTCGCGGGCGAGGGAGGCCTCGCCGTACCGCTCTTTCATCGTTTCGATCCCAGAAGGTTGCGGGCCACGACCCAGGT
The DNA here is from genome assembly GCA_013815405.1 of Caulobacteraceae bacterium. Taxonomy (GTDB): domain Bacteria; phylum Pseudomonadota; class Alphaproteobacteria; order Caulobacterales; family Caulobacteraceae; genus Acaudatibacter. The sequence continues at coordinate 2,073 of JACDGF010000185.1, forward strand.
GTGGACCTCGGTGGGGCCGTCATAGATGCGCATGGTCCGCAGCCGCGCGGCCATCAGCTGCAGGGGAAGTTCCTTGGTCATGCCCATGGCCCCGAAGGCCTGCATGGCGCGGTCGACCACCTCCCAGGCCATCTCGGTGGCGAAGGCCTTGATCATGGAGATCTCCAGGCGAGCGTCGCGGGCCTGGTCGAGCTTCCAGGCGCAGTCATAGGTCATCAGGCGGGCGGCGTGGATGCGGGTCGCCGCGTCGGCCACCCACCCCTGGATCACCCCGCGTTCGGAGAGCGGCTGGCCGAAGGTCACCCGCTGGGGTGCGAATTCGCACATCATGTCTAGCGCCCGCCCCGCCATGCCGATCGACCAGGCGGCCATCTCCAGCCGCCTCGTCCCCAGGCGCAGCTGCATGGGGGCGAACCCCTGCCCTTCCGTCCCCAGGAGCTTCCAGCCCTCGACCCGGCAGTCCTCCAGCGCCACCTCATAGGTCGCCGCCCCGCCGATCATCGGGATGCGGCGCAGGACGTTGAAGCCGCTCGTTCCCTTGTCGACCAGGAAGGCCGAGATGCCCCCGCGGGCGCCCTTGTCCTTGTCGCTGACCGCCATGACGATGGTGAAGTCCGCCTCCGCGGCGCGGCTGATCCAGATCTTGCGGCCATTGATCACCCAGTCTTCGCCGTCCCGCACGGCGCGACTGGTCATCCCGGCCGGATCGGCTCCGGCGCCGGGTTCGGAGATGCCGATGGCCGAGATCGTCTCGCCGCGGACGTAGGGGGCGAGATAGGCGTCGCGCTGACGATCGGTGACCGTGGCCATCAGCATGCGCAGATTGGGGGAGTCCGGCGGCAGGGTGTAGGGCGTCACGGTCCGCCCCAGTTCCTCGTTCACCCCGACCAGCGCCACATGGGGCAGGTCGGCGCCGCCGATATCTTCCGGCGCGTCCAGGCCCCAGAGGCCGAGGGAACGGGAGACCTCGTCGAGCCGCGCCTGCTCGGCGGCGCCGATCCCGAGGCCCTCGCCGACGGTCTCCCGCGCCAGGACGGACGGCTCCAGCGGCATGAGCTCGTCCTTGACGAACCGCGCCACCAGATCCTTGAGCATCGCGTGCTCTTCGGCGAGTTCGAAATCCATTCGAAGCCCATCCAGCGGCGGCCATTTCCGCCCCTGTCGGGATCATTGTAGGGAAGGCGGGCGCGCGCGTCATGGGCGCCGGCGCTTTTGGGGAACGGACCTTGGCGAACAAACGCGAACTCGCCGGCGAAGCGACCGGGCCCCTGAAGGGGGTGCGGGTGCTGGACATGACCAGCGTGATCTTCGGGGCCTACGCCACCCAGATGCTGGGGGACCTGGGGGCCGACGTGATCAAGGTGGAGTTCCCTGGCGGCCGGCGCGGCGGCGGCGGGGACATCATGCGCTGGGCCGGCCATCCGCCGGAAGGGGCGCCGGACGACCTGGGTCCCATCTATATGACCATCAACCGCAACAAGCGCTCGGTGATGCTGGACCTGCGCGAAGAGGCGGCGGCGCGATCCCTCAAGCGCCTGATCAAGACCTGCGACGTCTTCGCCGCCTCGGTGCGCTATGAGGGCCTGGGGCGCCTGGGCCTTGACTATCCGTCGGTGAAGGCCCTGCGCCCCGACATCGTCTACGCCCATGGCGCGGGATACGGCTCGGAGGGGCCCTACGCGGGGGAGCCGGCCTATGACGACCTGATCCAGTCGGCGTCCGGCCTGGCGGATCTGTTGAACCGGACGGACGGGAACCCGGCGCCGCGGCTCATCCCCACCCTGGTGGCCGACAAGGTCAGCGGCCTCTTCATGGCCCAGGCGATCACCGCCGCCCTCTACCATCGCCAAAAGACCGGCGAAGGGCAGTTCGTGGAGATTCCGATGCTGGAGTGCGTCACCAGCTTCACCCTGGCCGAGCACTTCTACGGTCACGTTTATGATCCGCCCACCGGGCCGTGGGCGTATACCCGCGTGGCCAATCCCGAACGCAAGCCCTTCCCGACCCAGGACGGCTACATCGGCCTCCTGCCCTACACCGATCAACAGTGGGACCAGTTCTTCGCTGCGGCGGGCTGGGCCGAGACCTTCGGCAAGGATCCGCGCTTCTCCGACTACAGGACCCGGGCGCGGCATGTCCGGGAACTCTACGGCCTGGTCGAGGAGGTCACGGTCACGCGGACCACGAGGGAGTGGCTGGACCTGCTCAAACCCCTGCACATCCCGGTGACGCGGATGAACCGGTTGGACGAACTGCAGGCCGACCCGCACCTCGCCGCCGTCGGCCTGTTCGAACGTTATGAGCACCCGGCGGCCGGCGCCTATGTCAGCCTCCGCCCGCCGGTGAAATACTCCGCCACCCCCGCCAACATCCGCCGCCACCCGCCGCGCCTGGGCGAGCATACCGCGGAAATCCTGGCCGAGCTCGAGGACGGGCCGTGAGGGGGCGGAGCGAAGGCGGAGTGACCCGGCGGTGACGGAAGCCGAGTTCAGCCGGCTGCTCGATCTCGTCTATGAAGCCGCCCTCGAGCCGGAGACTTGGGCGGCGGTGATGGAGCGGGTCGCCGACTTGCTGGGCGGGACCAGCGCGTGGCTGTCGCAACTGAACGTCGAGGACGGCAGCGGCGGGGGCATCATCACCCGCATCGATCCGCGCATGCCGACCGTCTATCGCGAGCACTTCGCCCTGCGCAATCCCCTGGCCAATGTCGCCGATCCCCGCGCCTATATGAGGGGCTGGGCCCCGCGCATCCTCTCGGACGAGGACTGGATGCCCAAGGAGGCGCTCGTCCGCTCGGAATATTACAATGATTTCCTGAAGCCCCAGGACATCCACTCGACCCTGATGATCCGCCTGGCGGCGCGGGGATTCGATATTTCGGTGCTGAACATCAACCGGCCGGAGCGGCGCGCTCAGTTCGGGCCCACCGAACGGGAGCTCGCCGCGCGGCTCCAGCCGCACCTCATCCGCGCCTTCAACCTCGGCCAGAAGATCGCCGAGCGGCGGAGCCTGAACGCCGGCCTGGCCGACATCCTCGACCGCTCGCCCCACGCCTTGTTCCTGCTGGACGGGGCGGGCGCCGTGCGCCACCTGAACCGCCCCGCCG
>JACDGF010000186.1 GCA_013815405.1 Caulobacteraceae bacterium
GCGTGTGGTCCAAGACCTGGGCGATCGCCAACTGGAAACGCCGCAACCCCTCCGCCGCGCCGGCTGAGGCCTTCGCTCTCGTCGCCGCCGAGCGGGGCGTGCGGCGGCTCTTGGCGGTGGACGAGGCGGCGGCGAGGCTGGGCCTTTTCGCCGGCCGGAAGGCCACGGACGCCGCCGCCCTGGTTCCGGGCCTGATCACGGCCGACGCCGATCCGGCCGCCGACAAGGCGGCCCTCACGGCCCTCTGCGACTGGTGCGCCCGCTTCTCTCCGGCTGTGGTCCCCGATCCTCCGGACGGCCTTTTCCTGGACATCACAGGCGTCGCCCACCTCTGGGGCGGGGAGGCGGCTATGGCGGCCGATCTGATCGCTCGCCTGGAGACGAACGGCATTCCAGCGCGCGCCGCGGTGGCGGGAACGGCCGGCGCCGCCTGGGCCCTCGCCCGCTTCGGGGATGATGAAACCTTCGTCCCGCCCGGCGGCGAAAGGGCGGCCCTCGCCACCCTGCCGATCCGCGCCCTTCGCCTGGACCCGCCAACCGCCGCCCAGATCGCCCGCCTGGGCCTCGCCACGATCGCAAGGTTCGCGGATTTGCCCCGGAAGCAGCTGACCCGCCGCTTCGGACCCGGGGTCGTCCTTCGCCTGGACCAGGCCCTCGGCGACGCGCCCGAGGCCCTAGCCTTCCGCCGTCCGCCCAATCCCTGGCTCTCCCGCTTGGCCTTCGCCGAGCCGATCAGCACTCCCGAGGATCTCGGACGCGTCGTCCTGGATGCCGCGATCCCGCTCTGCGCGCGCCTGGAGGCGGTGGGGCAGGGCGCCTTGCGCTTCGAACTCGGCTTCCACCGCCTCGACGGGAAGGTCCAGCGCCTCGCCGTCGGCCTGGCCCTGCCCGGTCGCGACGCCCGCCGCGTGGCGCGCCTGTTCGCCCCCCTCCTGGAAAGCGTGGACCCCGGCTTCGGGATCGAGGTCGTCACCCTGGCGGCCGAAGGGGTGGAGCGCCTTTCACAGAGCCAGCCGCGCCTGGGCGAGACCGGCGAGCTCACGCCGGAAGAAGGGGTCGCTCCCCTCGTCGACCGTCTCTCCAACCGCCTGGGCCAAGCCCTGGTCTGGCGCGCCGAACCCTATCCCAGCCATGTCCCCGAACAGACTGTCGTCCGGCGCCCGCCGCTGTCGCCGGCCGGGGACGACGGCTGGGACTCCGAGCGTCCGCGCCCCTTGCGCCTGTTCCGCCGCCCCGAGCCGATCTCGGTGGTGGCCCTCGTGCCCGACGATCCTCCGATCTTCTTTCGCTGGCGCGGCCTTGGGCGCCGGGTGCGACGCGCCGAGGGGCCCGAACGCCTGGCCCCGGAATGGTGGCGCCGCCCCTTCGAAAAAAACGCCGATCCGGCCAAGGCGCGCGACTACTATCGCGTCGAGGACGAAGCGGGGATGCGTTTCTGGCTCTTCCGCGCCGGCCTCTACGATGCCGACAATCCCCTCCATTGGTGGCTCCATGGCCTGTTCGGGTGAGGATAAGACTCCTCCTTCCCCTTCATGGGGAGGGACAGGCCGCGAAGCGGCCAGGGTGGGGCAGTGTGCCGACAGTCTCGAAAGCCCGTGGTTATCCCGCACTGCCCCACCCGGCCCTTCGGGCCACCCTCCCCATGAAGGGGAGGGAGGGGAGGGAGGAAAACGCCTCCGCCCCGTTCGCCTGGGTCTGCGCCAGATCCGGGGTCTCAAGCGGGCCGAGGCGGATCGGTTGATCGCGGTGCGAAAGGCCGGGGTGCGGACCTTGGGCGAGATCGCCTCGCGGGCGGACCTGTCGCGCCAGGCCCTGGAACTTCTGGCCGAGGCCGACGCCTTGCGCTCCCTGGGCCTGGACCGCCGGGCAGGGCTGTGGGCGGTCAAGGGCATGGCGCCCGAGACGAGGGTCGAGATCGAAGCGCCGCTGCTTGCCCTCATGGGCGCTCCGCCGGAAGGCGCGATCCAGCTTCCGCCCATGGCGCTGCCTCTCCACGTCGCCGAAGATTATCGCACCACCAGCCTGTCGCTGAAGGCGCACCCCTGCACCTTCTTTCGCCCCTTGCTCAAGAAGATGGGCGCGGCGACGGCCGCCGGGTTGAAGGGGATGGCGGACGGTCGGCGGGTGTCCGTCGGGGGGCTGGTGTTGATCCGCCAGCGCCCGGGCACCGCCAAGGGGGTGGTCTTCATCACCCTCGAAGACGAGACCGGCTCGGCCAACGCCGTGGTCTGGGCCGATGTCTTCACGGCCAACCGCCGGGTGGTGATGAGTTCTTCATTTCTGGTCGTCCACGGACGATTGCAGCGCGCCGGCGAGGTGATCCATGTCGTCGCCGAGCGGTTCACCGACCTGACCGGCCGGCTCGCCCAACTCAAGGAAGCCGAGGCCGCCCCCTCTCGCCCAGCAATGTCGCCCAGGCTTGGACGCAGTCGGGACTTTCACTAAGGATTTTGAACGCCGGCGCCTTGTCTCGGGATGGAAGGCTTGGCTTGCCACAGTTCGATTTTCGTCCCGTCCGGATCGAGAATCCAGGCGAACTTTCCGCTTGGATCCTTGTCGTCGCGCTTGAGGATGGTGACACCCTTGCCCGCCAGCTTGGCGAGGAACGCGTCCAAGTCATCCACCGCGAAATTCACCATGAATTCGCGCTTCGACGGCGTCATGTAATCGGTGGACTCCGGAAACGGTCCCCAAACCACAACCGGCGGATGCCGTGGCGCCTCGTAGCTCAGCGCCGCGCCGCCCCAATTTTCGATCTTGAGGCCCAGAACATCCCGATACCATGCCGCCAAAGCCTTGGGATCCTTGCTCTTGAAGAAGACGCCGCCAATGCCGGTAACCCGACCCGCACTCAAATCGCCACTTTTCGCAGGGTCAGCGGAAGCTCCGCCTCCATTCAGGAGCACCCCGAACACGACCGCCAACCATGCCGAGATTCTTGCCGTCATCGCTATTCTCCTGGACGGCGCGCCGCTCCGCCTCAGGTCGCTCCCAACGGAGTCCACGACCTAAAGGGACTGGAACCCCGTGCCCTCGCCGACGAGTTTTTCCAGCAGGGCCGAGGGTTTGAAAACGTCGCCCATCGTTGCCTGGAATTCCTTCATCTTCGCCAGCACCTTGTCCAGGCCGGTCTGGTCGCCGAAGAACATCGGCCCGCCGCGCCAGGCCGGCCAGCCATACCCGTATTGCCAGACCACATCGATGTCCGAGGCGCGGATCGCCTTGCCTTCCTCCAGGATCTTGGCCCCCTCGTTGATCATCGGATAGACGCAGCGTTCGAGGATCTCCTCGTCCGTGATCCGGCGCGGGTTCACCCCGGACCTGGCCACGAAGTCCTTGATCACCTTCTCGGTGACGGGCGAGGGATGGGCGACGCGGTTTTCGTCATAGTCGTAATAGCCGGCGCCCGTCTTCTGGCCGCGGCGGCCCATTTCGCACAGCACGTCGCGGATGGTCTCGCCCTTGGAAGCCTCCTTCACCCAGCCGATGTCGAGACCGGCCAGGTCGCTCATGGCGAACGGCCCCATGGGGAATCCGAAATCATAGAGCACTCGGTCGATGTCCCAGGGCATGGCGCCTTCGAACATCAGCTTCTGGGCCTCGCGCTGGCGCTGGGCGAGCATCCGGTTGCCGACGAATCCCGGCGTGACCCCCACCAGCACCGCGATTTTGCCGATCTGCTTGGCCAGCTTCATGCACGTGGCGATGACGCTCTTGGCGGTATGGTCGGCACGCACGATCTCCAGCAGCTTCATGACATTGGCCGGAGAAAAGAAGTGCAGGCCGATCACCGCCTCGGGCCGCCCCGTCACCGAGGCGATCTCGTCGATGTTCAGGGCCGAGGTGTTGGTGGCGAGAATCGCGCCCGGCTTGCAGATGGCGTCCAGCTTTTCGAAGATGGATTTCTTGATGTCCATTCGCTCGAACACCGCCTCGATGACGAGGTCGACGTCCTTGAACGCGGTCATGTCCAGGGAGCCGGTGATCAGGCCCATGCGCTTTTCCACGTCCCCGGCGGTGATCCCGCCGCGCGCGGCGGTGCGCTCATAGTTCTTGCGGATGACCGCGAGCCCGCGATCGAGGGCCGCCTGCTCGACCTCGACGAGCGTCACGGGGATGCCGGCATTGGCGAAGTTCATGGCGATGCCGCCGCCCATGGTGCCGGCGCCCAATATGCCGACACTATTGACCGGAATCACCGGCGTGTCGGCCGGCACGTCGGGAATCTTGGCGGCCTGGCGTTCGGCGAAGAAACCATAGCGCTGGGCGGCGCTCTGAGGGCCGGTCATCAGCTCCATGAACAGCCGCCGCTCGGTCTTCAAACCCTCGTCGAAGGGCTGGTTCACCGCCGCTTCGATGCAGCGGATGTTGTATTCCGGGGCGAGGAAACCGCGGAACTTGCGGGCGTTGGCCGATCGGAAGGCCGCGAAGATTTCCGGATGGCCCCGCGCCGCCTCGACCTTTTCGTTCAGGTCGCGCGCCTTCTTGAGCGGCCGGCCTTCGGCGACCACCTGACGGGCGAAGGCGAGCGCGCCCTCGCGAAGTTTGCCTTCTTCGACGATCTCGTCGACCAGGCCCATGGCCAGGCACGCCTTGGCCGGCACGTGCTGGCCGGACGTGACCATCTCCAGGGCCTTCTCCACCCCCACGATGCGCGGCAGGCGCTGGGTGCCTCCCGCTCCTGGCAGCAGGCCCAGCGCCACTTCCGGCAGCCCGCAGCGCGCCGATGGGACGGCCACCCGATAGTGGCAGGCCAGGGCGACCTCCAGCCCCCCGCCCAGCGCCGTGCCGTGGATGGCGGCGATCACCGGCTTGGCCGAGCCTTCGATGGCGTCCTGGACGGCGAACAGGCTGGCGCCCTTCTGGGCGCCGCCGAACTCGGTGATGTCGGCCCCGGCGATGAAGGTGCGCCCCTCGCAGATGATTACGATGGCCTTGGCCCCCGGATCGGCCGCCGCCGCCTCCAGGCCCCCCGCCAAGCCGTCGCGCACCGCCGCCGACAGGGCGTTTACCGGCGGGGAATTGAGGGTGATGACCCCAACACCCCCATCGAGGGCGTAGTCGGTCACGGCGTTGATGACGGTCATGGAAAGGTCCTCGGCGCGGGGTTTCCGCAGAGCCTCAAGCGCTCCGGCTCCCGAATTCAAACGCTTGTTATAGGCCCCACGGAG
>JACDGF010000187.1:0-4585 GCA_013815405.1 Caulobacteraceae bacterium
GGATGGTGGCGCGCTATGTCGGCGCCACCCTAACGTGGCGCGACGCCCTCGCCGCGCTCGGCCTGGGCCTGATCACCCTGGCCCGGGTCATGGTCCTGATCGCCCTGGCGAGCCTCGTCTGGGTCCCGGTCGGGGTGTGGCTGGGCCTGAGGCCTCGGTGGTCGCAGGCCATCCAGCCGGTCGCCCAGTTCCTGGCGGCCTTTCCGGCCAACATCCTCTTTCCCATCGCGGTGATCGCGATCCTCGCCTGGAAGCTCGACCCGGACATCTGGCTCTCGCCCCTGATCATCCTGGGGACCCAGTGGTACATCCTGTTCAACGTCGTCGCCGGGGCCAGCGCCCTTTCCACCGACCTCAAGGATGCCGCCGGCGTCTTCGGCCTCAAATCCTGGCAGCGCTGGCGCGACCTGATCCTGCCGGGGATCTTCCCCTACTATGTGACCGGCGCCCTCACCGCCTCGGGGGGATCGTGGAACGCCAGCATCGTCGCCGAGTTGGTGAGCTGGGGCCACACCCGCCTGGAGGCCAGGGGCCTGGGGGCCTACATCGCCAAGGCGACGGCGGCCGGGGACTATCCGCGCGTGGCCCTCGGCATCGCGGTCATGTCGGTCCTGGTGGTCGCGCTCAACCGCGTTCTGTGGCGGCCGCTCTACGCCCTGGCCGAGCGCCATTTCCGCCTCGATTGAGGGATTTAAAGCGCCATGACCCTGACCCTCGAACGCGACGCCGAGGCCGCCCTGGTGGAGGTCAAGGGCCTGCGCCACGTCTACGGCAAGGGCGGCGGGGCCGGCCTGCTGGTCCTGGAGGACGTCAACCTGACCCTGAACCCCGGCGAGATCGTCGGGCTGCTCGGGCGGTCGGGCTCGGGCAAGTCGACCCTGCTGCGCTCCATCGCCGGCCTGATCACGCCGACCGGCGGCTCGATCGCGATCAGCGAGGCTTCCAGGCAGGGCGCCGCGCGCGGCGTTTCCATGGTCTTCCAGAGCTTCGCCCTGTTTCCCTGGCTGACGGTCCTCAAGAACGTCGAATTGGGCCTCGAGGCCCAGGGCGTGCCGGCCGACATCCGGCGCAAGCGCACCTTGGCGGCCATCGACCTGATCGGCCTGGACGGTTTCGAGAACGCCTACCCCAAGGAGCTTTCGGGCGGCATGCGCCAGAGGGTGGGGCTGGCCCGGGCCCTGGTGGTCCAGCCGTCGATCCTCTTGATGGACGAACCGTTCTCGGCCCTCGACGTGCTCACTGCCGAGACCCTGCGCACCGATCTGCTGGACCTGTGGAGCGAGGGGCAGATGCCGATCCGCTCGATCCTGCTGGTCACCCACAATATCGAGGAGGCGGTGCTGATGTGCGACCGCATCCTCATCTTCTCCTCCAATCCGGGCAAGGTGACCGGCGAGATCAAGGTCGACCTGCCCCGGCCCCGCCATCGCCTCCACCCCGCCTTCCGCGCCCTGGTGGACGACATCTATGCGCGCATGACCGCGCGCCCCGCCGGGCCGCCCACGCCCGGGATGGCGGCGCCCGGGGCGGGCCTGGGCGACGCCCTCACCCACATCTCCACCAACACCCTGTCGGGGATGATCGAGGCCCTGGCCGCCTCGCCGAACAACGGCGTCGCGGACCTGGCCACCCTGGGGCGGGAGCTGCAGATGGAGGCCGACGAACTGCTGCCAATCGCCGAGACCCTCCAGCTTCTGCGCTTCGCCGAGGTGGCCGGCCGGACCATCCGTCTGACGCCGCCGGCCCGGCGCTACGACGCGGCTGACGTCGACGGGCGCAAGCAACTCTTCGCCCAGCACCTGCTGGCCTATGTGCCCCTGGCGGCGCACATCCGCCGGGTCTTGGACGACCGCGCGTCGCACCAAGCCCCGGCCACGCGCTTCCGCGACGAGCTGGAGGATTTCATGTCCGAGGATTATGCGCAGGAGACCCTCGACGCGGTGGTCTCCTGGGGCCGCTACGCCGAAATCTTCGCCTACGACGAGGACGACGACCGGTTCAGCCTGGACGATCCGACCTGACGGCGGCTCCTGGCCGAATCGGCGCGATCCGAGCACAATCGCCGCCGCGCCGTGCCCGTGGAGGTCGCACATGGACGATCAGATGACGGTTTCCAGCGCCCCCGTGACGCTTTCGGACCTCAAACGGCTCCGAAAGCCGCTGCGGAACGTGAACCAGGAACAAAAGGAAAAACTCAAGGGGCTCGATCGCTTGGCCCTATGGATCACCACGCGGGTGGGGACCATGGGCTTCTTCCTGATCATCCTGACCTGGACGATCTGCTGGCTCGGCTGGAACCTGCTGGCGCCCCGGCGCCTGCAGTTCGACCCGGCGATGGGCTTCGTCCTGTGGCTGTTCATCTCCAACATGATCCAGATCCTCCTCATGCCGCTGATCATGGTCGGCCAGAACATCCAGGGCGCCCACGCCGAGGCCCGCGCCGAGCACGACCTGGACGTGAACATAAAGGCCGAGCAGGAGATCGAGGTCATCCTCACCCACCTCGAACACCAGAACACCCTGCTGATCGAGATGATGCAAAAGCTCGACGTGAAGGCCGATCAGGTCCTGGACAAGGTCGGCGACGACGGCGGGTGAGCGGCCCCAGTCAATGGAGCCGGCCGGTCGCCGCCGCCGCGAGGAGGGCGGCGCCCAAGGCGGCGCGATAGAGGACGAACGGCCAGGCGGAGAACCGTTCGAGAATGCGCATCAGCCCCCAGATGGCCGCGAAGGCGGAGATCGAGGCGACCGCCAGGCCGACGGCGAGGACGGACCAACCGTGGGCGCTCAGGTGGACCTTGTGCAGTTCCCAGAGTTCCCGGCCTCCGGCCAGGGCGATGGCGGGAATGCCGATCAGAAACGAGAATCGGGCGGCCTCCTCGCGCCTGAAGCCCAGCGCCAGCGCTGCGGTCAAGGTCGAGCCGGAGCGCGAGACACCGGGGATCAACGCGCCCGCCTGGGCGACGCCGACCAGAAGGGCGTCGACGAAGGTCACGCCCCTGACCTCGCGCCGGTGGCGTGCGAAGCGTTCGGCCAGGCCTAAGAGGATCGCCATGCCCACGCACGCCCAGCCGATGACCGCCAAACCGCGCAAGGGCGAGCCGCAGGTGTTGAGCAGGGGCGAAAGGGCGGCGCCGGCGACGACGATCGGGATGGTGGCCAGGACGATCCAAAGGCTGAGGCGCAGGCGCCGATCGTCGAACCGACCCTTCGCCAGCGCGCTCAGGGACCCCATGGTCAAGCCGGCGACGTCGCGCCAGAAATAGGCCGCCACGGCGGCCAGGGCGGCAAGTTGCATGGCGGCGGAGAAGGCGGAGCCGGGATCCCGCCAACCGAGCAGCGCCGGCACGACGCGCATGTGCGCCGTGGAAGAGATCGGCAGCAATTCGGTAATCCCCTGGACCACGCCGAGGAACGCGACCTTGGCGTGGCCCAGGGCGACGAACCCCGTGTCGATCCCCCCCGTACAGACTTCAGCCATGGCGCGACGGACTCCTCGACCGACGATGTTAACCTTGGGGTCGACTCACTGTGTCAAAGGCCTCTATCGCACCGGCGTGGCCCCGTGACACGTGAAAGAGCACCCAAGGGCGAAGGGTCATGAGCCAAGGATGAGCAACCCGCGGGAGGCTGAAGGCGAGAAGGCCGGCGTGCTGCAAATCCTGGGCCCCGGCCTGATCACCGGCGCCTCGGACGACGACCCCAGCGGCATCGCCACCTATTCCCAGGCCGGGGCCCAGTTCGGCTTCGACCTCGGCTGGACCCTGCTTTTGAGCTGGCCGCTGATGTGCGCCATCCAGGAGATCAGCGCGCGGATCGGCCGGGTGACCGGCCGCGGCGTCGCCGGCAATCTCAAGCGCCACTATCCGGGGGTCGTGGTGTTCACCCTGGTCCCGCTCCTGGTGATCGCCAACACCATCAACCTGGGGGCGGATCTCGGCGCCATGGCCGCGGCGCTGAAGCTGGTGATCGGGGGCCCGCAACTGGCCTATGTGGTGCTCTTCGGCGCCGCCTCGGTGCTGCTGGAGGTGTTCGTGAGCTATCGGCGCTACGTCTCGGTGCTCAAGTGGTTGACCCTGTCGCTGTTCGCGTACGTCGGGGTGGTTCTGGTGGTGGGCCTGGACTGGGGTCAGGTCGCCTACCACCTCGTGGTTCCGCGCCTCTCGCTGGCCCCGGGCTATCTGACCGTGGTGGTGGCGATCCTGGGCACCACCATCAGCCCCTATCTGTTCTTCTGGCAGGCCGAGGAGGAGGTGGAGGAGGTCAAGGGGGCGAAGGGCGCCAGGCCGCTGGAGCGCGCGCCCGAGCAGGCGGGCGCCGAGTTTCGCCGGATCCGGCTGGACACCTACATCGGCATGGGGTTCTCCAACGCCGTGGCGCTTTTTATCCTGCTGACCACGGCGGCGACCTTGCACGCCCACGGAGTCACCAACATCCAGTCCTCGGCCCAGGCCGCGGAGGCGCTCAAGCCGATCGCCGGCCCCTTCGTCTTCCTGGTCTTCGCCCTGGGAATTATCGGAACCGGCCTCCTGGCCCTGCCGGTCCTGGCGGGCGCGATCACCATGCTGCTGATGGACCGCAACTT
>JACDGF010000187.1:4595-5169 GCA_013815405.1 Caulobacteraceae bacterium
TGGGCTGGCATGTGGGCCTGGCCCGCAAGCTCAGGCGCGCGCCGGGATTCTATGGCGCGATCGCGGCGGCCATGCTCGTCGGGGGCCTGCTCAATTTCGTCCAAATCGATCCGATCAAGGCGCTGTTCTGGAGCGCGGTGATCAACGGGGTCGTCGCCGTCCCGGTGATGGTCCTGATCATGCACCTGGCCAGCCACAAGGCGGCGATGGGCGATTTCAGGCTCCACCTGGGCCTGAGGGCGATGGGTTGGCTCGCCACGGCGGCGATGGCGGCCGCGGCGCTGGGCATGTTCGCGACGATGGGATCGTGAAGAGCCGCTGGGACGAGGCGGAGGCGCGGGCGGCGGTCTCCCGCTATGCCGCTCTTGGCGTGAGCGAGGATCTGGCGCTGCGGACCTATGGCGCCCGCCTGCTCGGGGCCGATCCGACCCTGGTGCTGCACGGCGGGGGGAACACTTCGGTCAAGACCCGCCAGACCGATGTCTTCGGCGACGAGATCGACGTGCTGTGCGTCAAGGGAAGCGGCTGGGACTTGGCGACCATCGAGCCGGCGGGCCATCCGGCCGTCCGGCTC
>JACDGF010000188.1 GCA_013815405.1 Caulobacteraceae bacterium
GCCGTGGCCCCAAGGGCGCCGCCGACGAAGGCGCCGGCCCCTCGGTCGCCGCGGCCGGCGACGCTCGAGCCGATCACCGCGCCCAGCACGCCGCCGACAATGGCCCCCGCGGCTGTGTTGTTGGCGCGCCGCTGGACGCAGTTCTGCGCCGCCCAGGCCGAATAGCGGTCGGCGTAGTCCCGGTCGGCCTGCTCGGCCCGCTCGTCATAGGCGCCCTGATCCTGGGCGTCGGGCGGCGGCGGGGCGTACTGGCCGGAAGGGGGGCCGCCCTGATCATAGTCGTCCGGACCGCCCTGGTCGTAGCCGCCCTGGCCGCCCTGATTGTAGTTCCCTGAGCCCTGGCCGCCCTGGTTGTAGTAGTCGGACGGCTGGGCGCCGGCCGCGGAGGCTTGGGCGAGCAGGGCCGCCGCCGAAACGGCGGCCACCCACACGCCGGCGCCCGCTTTATTTGGTCTGGTCGTCATCATCGCTCCTCTTGTAGGCGCAGTCGCTTAATTCCAGGGGATTAAGACACCCGTGACGACCGCGTTGCAAGGCGCGGCGCTCGTCGACGGAATGTCCCGTGTCCCGGAACCGCACCATCGCAAAGGCCGGCTGAACCGGATGTGAATGGGACGGCGAGGCCTAGCGGCGGTGGCCGGCGTCGGCGAAGGCCAACTCCAGACCCGCCAGCGTCCCGTCCGCGCGCCAGTTCTCCAGGACCTTGGCGAAGGCGATCGGGCCGGCGCCGTAGAAGCCGTTCTGGACGGCGGCGGGCGCGGGCTGGCCTTCGTTGTTGTAGTAGCCGGGCGTACATTCGGCGGCGAACTTCTCGCGCAGGATGGCCAGGGAAAGGATCGCCTTCACCCACCCGGCCTGGGCGGCCTCCGAGACCTCGACCGTCCTCACGCCGGTCTCCAGGCAACGGCCGACGATGTAGGCAAGGTGCCGGCTTTGCTCGTCCAGCATGTGGGGAAAGTTCACCGTGAAGCCGGACTGGGCGTGGCTGACGATGAAGCAGTTGGGAAATCCGCGGGTATGGAAGCCGTGCAGGGTCTGGACGCCTCCGGCCCAGGCCTCGGTCAGGGTGACGCCGCCCCGGCCATGGAGCTCATAGCCCGAGCGGCGGGTGTATTCCGTGCCGACCTCGAAGCCGGTGGCGTAGATCAGGCAGTCGAGGTCGTGGTCCCGGCCGCCCGCGATCACCCCGGTCTTTGTGATCCGCTCCACCCCCAGGCCGCCGGTGTCCACCAGGGTGACGTTGGGGCGGTTGAAGGCGGCGAGGTATTCGTCGTGGAAGCAGGGGCGCTTGCAGAACTGGCGGTACCAGGGCTTCAGGGCGTCGGCGGTGGCTGGATCCCGCACGACGGCGTCCACCCGGGCGCGGATCTGCTCCATCTTGCGGAAATCGGCCAGTTCGAGCACGGCGGCCGGATCTTGCGCCGGCGCGCCGGGCGCCGGTTCCTGGCGGGCCAGGATCAGCAAATTGCGGATGATGTCGGTCCAGCCGTCGTTGACCAGATCCTCCTCCTGGAAGCCGCCCGAGACCAGGATGTTGAAATTGTCCATCCGCCGGCGCTGCCAGCCGGGCGCCAGGCTCGCGGCCCAGTCCGGATCGGTGGGGCGGTTGTCACGGCGGTCGATCGACGAGGGCGTCCGCTGGAAGACGAACAGCCGCTCGGCGCTTTCGGCCAGATGGGGGACGCACTGCACCGCGGTGGCGCCGGTGCCGATGATCCCCACGCGCTTGCCCGCCAGCCCGGTCAAACCACCGCCCGCGTCGCCGCCGGTATAGGCATAGTCCCAGCGGCTGGTATGGAAGGCGTGGCCCTGGAAGGTCTCGATCCCCGGGATGCCCGGCAGCTTGGGGCGGTGCAGCGGGCCGTTGGCCATGATCACGAACCGGGCCTTCATCGCGTCGCCCCGGTTGGTGGAGATGATCCACCGGGCGAGGGTTTCGTCCCACGAGAGGGCGGTCACCTCGGTCTGGAAGCAGGCGGCGGCGTAGAGGTCGAAATGGCGCCCGATCGCTTGGCTGTGGGCCAAGATCTCCGGCGCCCTGGAATATTTCTCGACGGGCACGTAGCCCAGTTCCTCGAGCAGGGGCAGGTAGACGTAGGATTCGACGTCGCAGGCCGCGCCGGGGTAGCGGTTCCAGTACCAGGTCCCGCCGAAGTCGCCGCCCTTTTCGATGATGCGCAGGCTCTTCACCCCCGCCTCTCGCAGGCGCGCGCCGGCCAGCAGGCCGCCGAAGCCGCCGCCGATCACCGCCACGTCGATCTCGTCGGCGAGAGGCGCGCGGGTGAAGCCGGGCTCGACATAGGGGTCGTCCAGATAGCGGGCGAAGTCGCCCTCGACCTCGCGGTATTGCCGATTGCCGTCGAAGCGCAGCCGCTTGTCCCGCTCGCGGCGGTATTTCTCGCGCAGGGTGTCCGGATCGAACCCGAGGTCGCCGGTCGCCGAGGGGTGATCGTCGAGGGGCATCGCGCCTCCGAACAGGTGTTTGAAACGCCGCACTTCAACACCAGCGGGGCCGGCCGCGCAAGCCGGTCTCGCCAAGGCGTTCGACCGACGGCTTGGCCCGGGATATAAGGAGCGCCACGCCCTGGAGTGACGGCGCATGAAGGGATTTCAAGCCGCGCTCTGCGCCGCCTTCGCGCTTTGCGCCTGCGACCGCGGCCCGGCGCCGGTCGCCGCGCCGCGGGCCGCGGAGTCTCCGGGCAAGCTCGACGCGCTGGCCGCCAAGGTCGCCGCGCTCGACGCGCGGGTGGCGGCGATGGAGGCCGGGCGGGCCGGCAGGACCTACACCCTGACCGAGACCTGGCTCGTCCCCGGCCAACCCGCGATCAGCTCCCAGACGCCCTTCTCATCGCCCGGCGCCTGCGAGGCGGCCAGGCGCCAGGCCCTCGCCGATCTGGCCGCCGCGGCCCAGCAGCAGGCCGAGCGGGAGAAGACCCGGCTCCCCGGCGTCGTCTACGCCCCCCGGGCGCCTCCCCCCACGCTCACGGCCTTTTGTTCGACGTAGTGAAGGAAAACAAGGCGAAAGCCAGGGGCATGAGCCCCTGGCTTTCAAAGTATCGAAAATGAGAACCCGGGTCTATTGGCCGTCGTAAGTAAAGGCGATGTGATCGACGATGCTTACCTTCCGGCCCAAGCCGTAACGCTGCGGCACATGCGTGGTCTTGGAAACGCCTTTGGCGAAATCCGTCTTGCCGACTTTGGCATCGGCCTTCGTCCAGGTGAAGGAGATGTCCGCGAAGTCGAACATCGTGTCGGGGCAGTTGCCGTTGCCCAGGTGGGCGCGGATGATCGTCGACGCCCAGGTGCCGTTGGGGTCGGCGGTCGGCAGCGTGAACAGACCAGGAATACCGATCTGGACGCAATTGGTCTGATCGACGAAGGCCCAGCCGTCGACCTCCACCGTCACGTTCAGCTTACCGGAGGCGGAGTCGCTGACGGGGAATTTGGGATCCGGGCCGTTGGCGAACGGATAGACCTTGGCGTCATGCTTGGTCTTGGATAGGGCCACCAGGCTGGCCCTCGAGCCCGCTTGAGCCGCGCCGGCGACGACCATGCAGCTCGCCGCGGCGAGAAGCCCGAGCGCACAGGCCTTTGATGACAATTTCATGTATTCCCTCCTCAAGTGAGCTCGGAAAATCCGGCCTCCTCGACTTTAAGGCCCGATCGAGGCGCGGGTAAAGCTTCTTACGAAATCGTGACCTAAATTGACCACCCCCTGGCCGACGAACATCGGCGCTACGGGTAGGGCCGCACTTTCACCGCATTTAAAACCGTGCCAATGCTGGGTCCCGCGTCGCACCGCGGCGACAGCGAGCGCCAAGGTCCTGATATGAAGGAGCCGAGTCGAGCAGCGCGATGGCGATGACGGCCAAGTCCCGCATACCGTGGCTGATGGGCGCCGCCTCACTGCTCGCTCTCGCGACGCCCCAAGCGGCGAGTGGCGCTCGGCCCGACGTTCGCCTCCTCTCCACCGACAACAAAGCCATCCACCGCAATATCCCGGTCTACAAGTTCGCTCGGCCCGACAACACCAACTTCCCCGTCATGGACGCCAGCTCAGGCGCGCTGCGCGAGACCATGTTCGTCGACGGCTGGGCCCTCATCGACCGGGCCAATTGCGTCCAGGTCGGCGAC
This sequence comes from Caulobacteraceae bacterium, assembly GCA_013815405.1. GTDB lineage: Bacteria > Pseudomonadota > Alphaproteobacteria > Caulobacterales > Caulobacteraceae > Acaudatibacter. Next base: position 4,135 of record JACDGF010000188.1, read on the forward strand.
CCGCAGCCCTTTATCCTGTCGACGGACGACCCGAACGGCACATGGTCGAGCGAGCTGATCACCGCGCGACTGGGCGACGGCGCTTGCCCGGGCGTGGATTTCACCTTCTCCGTCATCTCCTTCACCTGGACGAGAAAGCACGCGCCGGTCGGCCGCAAGGACGTTGCGGTAGGGACCGCCGTGGTCACGTATATCCCCAAAAGCTATGGCTTCGGCCGCCGCGCGGTGATCACCGACACCATCATCTTCACCTACAACGGCCTGCAATAGGCCAAGCGTCGATCTCATCGGACTTTGAAAAGCCAGGGGTTCGCGCCCCTGGCTTTTTATTTGGGGTGGGGCCATGGCGCCGCCTGTCAGACTCGAACTGACGACCCCCGCATTACGAATGCGGTGCTCTACCGGCTGAGCTAAGGCGGCCAAGGGGCCGGCACCTCCTTAGCGCGCCGCGCGCCGCGCGCCAATGGGCCGGCATCCTAGGCGCGACCCGCTCCAGGGCCTATAGGTCGAACCGTCGACCAGGGCGGCGGGCATGACGATTTTCATCGGCCCAGACGGGATCGGAAAGGCCGGGCTCGGCGGGTGGGCCCGCGCGCGGATCGCACCCGCCCTGATCGGCGCCCTCCTGGCGTTCGCGCCGCTTTGGGGGCCATCCCTCGCCTTCGCCCAGTCGACGACGATGCGACCGCCGTCGCGACCCTCCAGTTTCATCGCCGTCCCGCCCAGGGGGCCGTCGATGCCGAATGTGCGCGGCATGACCGAACAGGCGGCGAGGGGGGCCCTCGCCGGACGCGGGCTGCGGGAGGTGGATGTCCGATCCGTCCGCTCGCCGGCGCCCGCCGGAACGGTGGTTCGACAGAGCCCTCCCGCCGGAGCGCCGGCGACGGCGGGAACCGGCGTGACGCTCTATGTGTCGGCCGGCGAGGACCGGGCCCGGCCCGACCCTTTGCGCCCCGGTTTCCGCCCCGGCGCGGAGGTTCCGCCCGCGCCCCGGCCAGCGAGGTCGGCGGC
>JACDGF010000189.1 GCA_013815405.1 Caulobacteraceae bacterium
TCTTTGGAGACGACGTTCGGGGATCCTGCCTAGCCGATCCGGTCACGCCGGCCCAGCGGGTCGGGCAGCGGCTCGCCGTCCCTGACGAACCGAAGCGAGACCGAATTGATGCAGTAGCGGTTCCGCGTCGGGGGCGGCCCGTCGGGGAAGAGATGGCCTTGATGGCTGTCGCACCGCGCGCAGCGGGTCTCGATGCGTACCATGCCGTGGCTGGCGTCCCGCACCGCTGTCACATGCGCCTCGTCGAAGGGCGCCCAGAAACTGGGCCAGCCGGTGCCGCTTTCGAACTTGGCCTTGGCGCGGAAGAGCGGCAGGCCGCAGAGGCGACAGGCGTAGACGCCGTCCTCCTTGTTATCCAGAAGGCCCCCGCAGAAAGGCGCCTCGGTTCCGTGGTGGAGCAGCACATCGCGCTCGCCGCCGTTCAGATCGGCTTCGAGGTGGCGGCGTTGTTCGCCGCTCGGCGCGGTCAAGTCGAAACCCGAGGGCGAGGCGTGGGGGATCTGGCCCGTGTCGGTCATGGTCTAAATTCCTTTCAGGCCCGAGGGCGCCGCGCAATTGTCAAGCACGGTGTGCGCGTCTAACTGCTCTGAACATAGTGCGGAAGCGGGCGGCCCCAACCCAAGATGTTCTCCAAAATCCTGATCGCGAACCGCGGCGAGATCGCGGTGCGGATCATCAAGACCTGCCGGCGCATGGGCATCGCGACCGTCGCCGTCTATTCCGAGGCCGACGCCGCCTCCCTCGCCGTCGAAATGGCCGACGAGTCGGTGTTCATCGGCGCGGCGCCGGCGGCTCAATCCTACCTGCTGGGGGACCGGATCATCGCGGCGGCGGCCGAGACGGGCGCCCAGGCCATCCATCCGGGCTTCGGCTTTCTGTCGGAAAACGCGAAGTTCGCCCGGCTTTGCGCCAGATCGGGGATCATCTTCATCGGCCCCAACGCCGCCGCCATCGAGGCGATGGGCGACAAGATCCGGTCCAAGGCGTTCGCCGCCGAGGCCGGCGTCGCGGTCGTGCCCGGTCATGACGGAGAGATTGCCGACACCCCGCAGGCGCGGCTGATCTCCGAAGACATTGGCTTTCCGGTGATGATCAAGGCATCGGCCGGCGGGGGCGGCAAGGGCATCCGCGTGGCCTGGAACGCGCGGGATGTCGAGGAAGGTTTCGCCGCCGTCCGCGCGGAAGCCAAGGCGGCTTTCGGCGATGATCGCATCTTCATCGAAAAGTTCGTCGAACGCCCGCGCCACATCGAGATCCAGGTTCTCGGCGACCGGCACGGCCACATCGTCCACCTGTTCGAGCGCGAGTGCTCGATCCAACGGCGCAACCAGAAGGTCATCGAGGAGGCGCCCTCGCCTCTGCTCGACGAGGCGACGCGCGCGGCCATGGGGGCCCAGGCCGTGGCCTTGGCCAAGGCCGTCAACTATGACTCCGCGGGCACCGTGGAATTCGTCGCCGGCCAGGACAGATCCTTCTATTTCCTGGAGATGAATACGCGGCTTCAGGTGGAGCATCCGGTCACCGAACTGATTGCGGGCGTGGATCTGGTGGAGCAGATGATCCGCGTCGCCGCCGGAGAGCCGCTGGGGTTTGCCCAGAATGACTTGGCGATCAACGGTTGGGCGATCGAAAGCCGTATCTACGCGGAAGATCCCTACCGCAAGTTCCTACCGTCGATCGGACGCCTCCGGCGCTACCAGCCGCCCGCGGAGGGAGATCGCGGGGGCTTCACGGTGCGCAACGATACGGGCGTGCGGGAGGGCGACGAGATCTCGATGTTCTACGATCCGATGATCGCCAAGCTCTGCGTCTGGGCGCCCGACCGCAAAGGCGCGGTTAAAGGGATGGCGCGGGCCCTCGAGGAATTCCACATCGAGGGCGTGAGTGACAACACGCCCTTTTTGTCGGCGGTGATGGACCAGGCGCGCTTTGCGTCGGGCGAGCTTTCCACGGACTATATCGCCGATGAATTCGCCGAGGGGTTCCACGACCTTGCCGCCACGCCTTGGCAGCGGGATCTGATCGCGGCGGTGGCGTGCGGGATGCACCGTGTCCTGGCCCAGCGCGCGATGCGGAACGGCGGCGGACCGGCCTTGCCCGCCAAGCGGACGCGCTGGATGGTGGCCGTCGGCAAGGCGCGGCGCGATGTCGAACTCTCGGGCGAGGGCGCCGCGTTGAAGGTTCAATTCACCGGCGAGGATCGGGCGGTGACTTTGGAAACCCTCGACTGGCGCCCAGGCTCGGCCCTGTTTCACGGCCGGCTCGATGGCCGCCCTTTCACCGCCAAGGTGGCGCCCGCGGCGGAAGGATTCATCATCCGCCACGGGGCGACCAAGGCGAAAGTCATGGTTCTGACCCCAGCGTCGGCCGATCTGCACCAGCGCCTTCCGGCCAAGATCCCCGAAGACACCTCCCGTTTCGTCGTCTCCCCCATGCCAGGCCTGGTGGTCTCCTTCGAGGTGGCTGCGGGCGAGGAGGTGAAGGAAGGGCAGGTGTTGTGCGTGGTCGAGGCTATGAAGATGCAGAACATCATTCGCGCCGAGCGAGACGGTGTGATCAAGGCCATCGGGGCCGAGCCCGGCGACAGCGTCGCGGCCGATGACGTGCTGGCGGAGTTCGCCTGAGATGAACGGCGGCTTCATCGACTGGCGCGAACTCTTCCTTTCGCCCGGCGGGCGATCACCCCGAGGGCCGTTCTGGATCGCCGTGGCGGCGCTGTTCGCCCTTTCGGCGGTCTATGAGGCGGTCGCCGGCCCGACCCTGCGGCTGCTGACCTTCTGGTTCGTCTATCCCGCGCTTCTCGCCTCCTCGGCCTGTGTGCTTTCCAAACGCCTGCACGACCGCGGGCGATCGGGCTGGTGGGCGATGCCGATCCTCATCGCCCTGGCCATGATCTGGCCCGATCCCCGAGGGGCTCGCGCGGTCCTCGCCCTGCCGGTCATGATCTGGGCAGCGATCGAGCTTGGCGTCATGGCCGGCGAGCAGGGCGCCAACCGTTTCGGCCCAAGCCCGCTGAAACCGGCCCCGATCCAGCCCATCCGATAGGATTTGACCGCTGGAGCAAGCGCGATGGGATTTCAAAAAATGACCTGCCGGGCCTCGGCCCTCTTTGTCGCCCTGGCCCTGATCGGGAGCGCCGTTCAGGCCGATGCGGAGACGAGCGGCGCCCGCGCGTACGCGGCGGTCGCCCGGCGGGCCCAGGAGCCTCCGGCCGCCGCCCAAGCCGCTGGTCGGCCTGATCGGCCAATATGGCGCCGGCGGCGACGTTTTGGATATCTATGAGAACGGCGGTCGGCTCGTCGCCAAGCAAGGCGAGGCTGCCCCTCTACCCTTGAGCAAGGTGTCCAGCGAAGTCTACGCGGCGCCGGGCGGTTCCCAGTCTTTTGCATTCGATCTCGGGCCGACAGAAGCCGCGATCGGCGTCAAGGTCGGCGGGGTTCGCCTGAATAGGCGCGACTTTGGGGCGGAGGCCCAGGCGGCGATCCGCGCCATGGTTCGTGCCGACGCCGGCGAGCGCCGCCAAGCTGCCTCGCGGGCTTCGCCGCCGGCCGAGCCGGCCCGCCCGAGGCCTTCCTATCTCGTCTCCTTGTCCCGCATCGAACCCGCCATCAAACTCGATATCCGCTATGCGACCGGCGACAACTTCATGGGTTTTCCCCTCCACAAACGGGCCGCTGCGTTCATGCAGCGGCCGGCCGCCATGGCGCTGGCGCGAGTCGACAAGGCGGTACGCGCGAAGGGGTATGGCCTGCTGGTTTTCGACGCCTATCGCCCCTGGTTCGTGACCAAGATGTTCTGGGACGCCGTCCCCGCGGAAGGCAAGGTTTTCGTTGCGGATCCCGCGCAGGGCTCGCGGCACAACCGGGGCTGCGCGGTCGATCTGACGCTCTACGACCTTGGGAGGGGAAAGCCCGTCGAGATGACCGGCCGGTACGATGAGATATCAAAGCGCTCCTATGCGGACTACGCGGGCGGGACCAGCCGGCAGCGCTGGCTGCGCGACCTGCTGCGCCGCGAGATGGAGGCGCAGGGCTTCACCGTCTATCCGGAGGAGTGGCGGCACTTCGACTACAAGGACTGGGCCAGCTATCCGATCGGCAACCGGACCTTCGATCAGGTCGAGGGAGAAATTTCGGCCCGATAGCCTGTGGCCCGCGAGACTCCGAACTCCGGCGCCATCTCGGCTCGAGCCTCGTTTTGGCTCGATTGAAATCGGGCGCGGGGGCGGCGGGGCGCCTCGCGCCACGCTTTCCCCGGGTCCCGCATTGGACTAAGCCGCCCTGACCCGTTGGAGCCCCGCATGAAGATAGATTTCGTTCCCGCCGATTTCGTTGCCGGCAAGACCGCCGCCATCGCCGTGATCGCCTTCGAAAAGGGCGAGATGTCGGGGGCGGCCGAGGCGCTCGACAAGGCGACCGAAGGCGCCGTCACCCGCGCCATCTCCACCGGCCGGTTCACCGGCGCGCTCGGCCAGACGCTCGATCTGGCGGCGCCTCACGGCGTCGAAGCGGCCAGGGCGGTCATTGTCGGCTGTGGCCCCAAGGGCAAGTTCGACGCGCGCGTCATGGAACTGGCGGCCGCCCACGCCTATCAGGCGGTCAAGGCGAGCGGCGCCGACACCCTGGTCATCCGCCTGCCCGGCGCGCCCGCGGAGATTTCCAGCCGCGCCGCCTTTGGCGCCCGCCTGGCCGCCTATCGCTTCGATAAATACCGCACCACCGAAAAGCCCGAGAAGAAGCCGTCGGTGACCCGGCTGCGCATCGCCGTGGATGACCCCAAGGCCGCGTCCAAGGCGTTCAAGGCCCTCGCCGGCCTCGCCGACGCGATCCTCTTCGCCCGCGACCTGGTGTCGGAGCCCGCCAACATCCTCTATCCCGAGGAATTCGCCCGGCGGGTGAAGAAGCTTCCCAGCCTCGGCCTGGAGGTCGAGATCCTGGGCGAGAAGGAGATGAAGAAGCTCGGCATGGGCGCCCTGCTGGGGGTCGGCCAGGGGAGCGTGCGCGAAAGCCAGCTGGCGATCATCCAGTGGAAGGGGGCCAAGGACCCGGCGGCGGCGCCGGTCGCCTTCGTCGGCAAGGGGGTCTGTTTCGATTCCGGCGGCGTCAGCATCAAGGCCGCCGACGGCATGGAGGAGATG
>JACDGF010000190.1 GCA_013815405.1 Caulobacteraceae bacterium
GCGGCCACCGGCGCGATCCTCGGCGACAGGTAGCCAAGCGCCGTGCGCATACTCCTGGTCGAGGACGACCCGGATCTCTCCCGGCAGCTGAAGCAGGCGCTGGCCGACGCGGACTACGCCGTCGATCACGCCCCGGACGGCGAGGAGGCGCGTTTCCTGGGCGAGACCGAACCCTATGACGCCATCATCCTGGATCTAGGGCTACCGAAGATCGACGGCGCCTCGGTCCTGGAGGGGTGGCGGCGCGCCAATCTGACCATGCCGGTGCTGATCCTCACCGCCCGCAGCGCCTGGAGCGAAAAAGTGGCCGGGTTCGACGCGGGGGCGGACGACTATCTGACCAAACCCTTCCACACCGAGGAACTCCTGGCGCGCCTTCGCGCCCTGCTCCGCCGTTCCGCCGGCCACGCCGCCCCCAGCCTTTCCTGCGGCGCCCTGCGGCTCGATCCACGCGCCGCCCGCGCCTCCGTGGCGGGCGAGCCGCTGCGCCTGACCTCGCTGGAGTACCGGCTGCTGCACTACCTGATCATGCATCAGGGACGGGTGATCAGCCGCACCGAGTTGGTCGAGCATCTTTACGATCAGGATTTCGATCGGGATTCAAACACCATAGAGGTTTTCATCGGCCGGGTTCGCAAGAAGATCGGGGCCGAGCGAGTGGAAACCGTTCGCGGCCTCGGCTATCGGCTCGTCTGCCTGGAGGACGAGGCGAAGGAAGCGTGAGCGGCCCCGGCGCGCTTGGTTCCTCGTTCGGCCGGCCGTCCCTCGTCCGACGATTGATCCTTCTGGCCGCCGCCTGGAGCCTGGCGGTTCTGGTCGTGGCCGGCCTCTCGCTCTCGGCCTTTTTCGACCATGCTGCGACGGCAAGGTTCGACGATGAGCTTTCGGACAACATCGATGAGCTCCTGGCCGGGACCTCGGCCGAGGCCGGACGCATCGCCGCCCCCACCTTGACCGACCCCCGCGCGTTGCGTGTCTATAGCGGCGACTATTGGGAGATCGCCATGCCCAACGGGGCGGGTGGCTTGCGCGCCGTGGCGCGCTCTCGATCCCTATGGGACCAAACCCTGCCGCCACCCCCGGCGGGATCCCCCGCCCTCGCGAAGGCCGAGGGCAAGCTTCTCTTCTATGACAGCGCCGGCCCCGTGGGACAGCCGCTGCGCGTCGCCGCGCTGCAGGGGCGACTGGGCGAGGCGAAAGGCCCGGTGGTGTTCATGTCGGCACTCGACCGCTCGCCCGTGGATCGTGATGTCCGCACCTTCGCCACCGCCGTCACCGGCGCCCTGGTGCTCTTGGGGGCCGGCCTGATCGCGGCGGTGATCCTCCAGGTCCGCATCGGCCTTCAGCCGCTCTTCGCCCTGCGGCGCGAGGTGGCCGCGGTGCGCACCGGTCGATCGGAGCGCATCGTCGGAGACTACCCAACCGAGCTCGAGCCCCTCGCCGCGGAACTCAATGCCCTGATGGCCCACAATCAGGAGGTGGTGGAGCGGCAGCGAACCCATGTGGGCAACCTGGCCCATGCGCTGCGCACGCCCCTGTCGGTCATCCTCGCCGAGGCGCGGCGGGAACCGGGGCGCCTCTCGGAGGTGGTGTCGCGACAGGCCGAGACCATGGGCCAGCAGGTCGACCATCACCTGCGGCGCGCCCGGGCCGCGGCGCACACCCAGGGCCAGGGCGAGCGCACCGCCGTCGCGCCCGTGCTGGAAGAACTGAGCCGCACTCTGGAGAAGATCTTTCGCGACAAGGTCGCCTCGGTCGACTGGCGATGCCCCGACGATCTCTGTTTTCCGGGGGAACGCCAGGATCTTCTGGAAATCGCTGGAAACGTCATGGAGAACGCCTGCAAATGGTGCTCCGGCAAGGTGCGGGTCACCGCCGCCGCTTTTCCCCCGCGTCGATTTTCGTTGACGGTCGAGGACGATGGCGCGGGCCTCGCTGACGATCAAAGGCGCGAGGTGCTGCGCCGCGGGGCGCGCCTGGACGAGAGCGCGCCGGGCTCCGGCCTGGGCCTTTCCATCGTCGATGAACTCGTCCGCGCCTACGGGGGCGAGACGAACCTCGCCCGGTCGCCCATGGGGGGACTGAAGGTCGAACTGATCCTGCCGCGCGCCGAAGGCTGACCCCCAAGGGTCCTCGCCCTCGCTCCGGTTTTTGGGTAACGAAGATCGCATGATCGGGTTTTGGATCGCGGCGGCGCTTCTCGCGGCAAGCGCCGCGATTCTAATGGTTCGTGGCGGCCGCGCCGCCGCCCTCGGCGCCGATCGCGATCCGGCCGTATCGGTGTACCGGCGCGCCTTGGCCGAAATCGACGACATGGCCGAGCGCGACCTGATCGCGCCGGACGAACGGCGCGCCACGCGGGCCGAGGCCGCTCGGCGCCTTCTCGTCGCCGCCGATCGCCAGGTCCAGCCCCCGACGCGGCGCCTGGGGCAGTCGGGCCTGCTCGCGGTCGCGGCGGCCGGGCCCTTTTTGGCGGTCCTGATTTATGGGGCGATGGGATCACCCGACGCCCCGGATCAGCCTTTCGCCGGGCGCCTGGCGCGATGGCGGGCCAGCCCCGAACTCGACCGTCCCGCCGAACTTGCCGCCGCGCTACGCTCCCTGGCGTCCGAGCACCCGGGCGACGCCGAGCCTCTTCGACGCCTGGCCTCCCTCGACCTCGCCTTGGGTGACGCGGACGGCGCGGCCCACGCCCTTCGCAAGGCGATCACGATCGCGCCCGATCGCGCCGACCTCCTCGCGCCGCTGGGCGAGCTGGTGGTCTTGAAGGCACAGGGCGTGGTGGGGCCGGAGGCCGACGCGCTCTTTCGCCGCGCCCTGCGTGGGGACGCCGGATCGCCGACCGCCCGCTATTATCTCGCCCGCGCCCGGATCGCCCGGGGCGACGGCGCCGGCGGCCTGGCCCTTTGGCGCGATCTTCTGGGCGCCCTGGCGACCGGCGATCCGCGCCGCCCCATGCTGGAGGCGGACATTGCCGCGGTGGAAAGGACCGGACATCTGGCCGACGCCGCGCCGCCGATCTCCTCGGCCGCGGCGTCCGAGGCCATTCGCGGTATGGTCGACGGGCTTGCCCAGCGCCTGGAAACCCGCCCGGACGATCCCGCCGGCTGGGTGCGGCTGGTTCGCGCCTATGCGGTGCTGGGTGAAAGCGACAAGCAAGCCGCCGCGGCGGCGCGAGCGCGACGCCTCTACCGCGGGGACCCGGCGGTTCAGAGGGCGCTGGCGGCGGCCCAGCGGCCGGCGCCGTCCTAGCGAAGGCCCGCCGTGATCCCGCTTTCCAGATCGCGCACCGCCCGGCGACGGCTCTTGATGATCGCCGTCGTCGCGCCGATCCTCAGCCTCGCGGCGGGCCTTGCCCTGTACGGCCTGCGGGGATCCATTTCCTATTTCTACACGCCGGCCCAGGCGATGGCGGCGCATGTGGCGGTCGGCCGGGCCATCCAGCTCGGCGGACTGGTCGAGCGCGGCAGCGTCGCCGCGCGCGTCGACGGCGGGGTGGACTTCGTGGTTTCCGACCGGACCCGCAGCTCGCAGGTGAGTTATCATGGCGATCTGCCCGACCTTTTCCGCGAGGGTCAGGGGGTGGTGGCGCTGGGCGCCTATGACGCCGCCGGAGTCTTCGTCGCCACCCAGGTTCTCGCCAAGCACGACGAGCGCTACATGCCCCGTGAATTGAGCCGGGCCTTGAAGGCTCGGGGGGACTGGCGCGGCGCGGGCGCCGGGGGCGCCTATGCGGCCAAGGCCGGCGCGCCGTGATTGCCGAGTTCGGCCAGTTCGCCCTGATCCTGGGCTTTTGCCTGTCGCTGGCTCAGGCGGGCCTGTCGTTCGCCGGCCGGGCGCGGCGGGACGCGGCCTTGACCGGCGCCGGCGAGGGGGCGGCCATCGGCGCCTTCGCCGGTGTCGCCATCGGTTTCGCGGCGCTGATCATCGCCTTCGTCACCTCGGATTTCTCCGTGGTCAATGTGGCGGAAAACTCGCACACGGAAAAACCCCTGATCTACAGGATCGCCGGCGCCTGGGGCAGCCACGAGGGGTCCATCCTGTTGTGGTGCTTCGCCCTGACCGCCTACGGAGCGGCGGTGGCAGGGGCGCGGGGCCTGCCCTGGGGACTCAAGGCGTTGACCGTCGCCGTCCAGGGAAGCCTGGGCGTCCTCTTCATCGGCTACATGGTTCTGGCGTCGAACCCGCTGCTGCGCGTCGCCGATCCGCCGGTGGAGGGCCGCTCGCTCAATCCTCTGCTGCAGGATCCGGCCCTGGCGGCCCACCCCCCGTTCCTCTACGCGGGCTATGTCGGGCTTTCGGTGGTGTTCTCCCTGGCCCTGGCGGCGCTCATCGAAGGGCGGGTGGACGGCGCCTGGGCGCGCTGGGTGCGGCCCTGGACCTTGGCGGCCTGGAGCCTGCTGACGATCGGGATCACCCTTGGGGCCTTCTGGGCCTATTACGAGCTGGGCTGGGGAGGCTGGTGGTTCTGGGACCCGGTCGAAAACGCCAGCCTGATGCCCTGGCTGGTGGCGACCGCCCTGCTGCATTCGGCCGTGGTGACCGAAAAACGCGGCGCCCTGGCAGGGTGGACGACCTTCCTGGCCATCTGCGCCTTCACCCTCTCGATGCTGGGGGCCTTTCTGGTTCGTTCGGGCGTTCTCACCTCGGTCCACGCCTTCGCCATCGATCCCAAGCGCGGCGTCCTGCTGCTTGGCATCCTGGGGCTCGCCGCTGGGGTCGGTTTTGGCCTGTTCGCCTGGCGCGCGCCCTTGCTCAAGGACAAGGCGGCGTTCGCGCCGGTCAGCCGCGAAAGCGCCCTGGTGATCAACAACATCATCCTGGCGGCGGCCGCCGTCGCCGTGCTCACCGGCACGCTCTGGCCCCTGATCCTGGAGGCGTTCGGCCGCCAGGGCGGCGTCGGCGCGCCGTATTTCAATCTCGTGGTCGGCGTCCTCATGGCGTTCGCCTTCGTCTTCCTGCCCGCGGGCCCTCTGCTCGCGTGGAAGCGCGGCGACCTTTCCGACGTCCTCCGAAGGCTCTGGCTGGCGGCGCTCGTGGCGCTTGTCGCGGGCTTGGCGGTCTTCGCCGTGACCGACCCGCGCCAGGCGCTGGCGGCGGCCGAAGTGGGACTGGGCGCCTGGCTCGTCGCCGGC
>JACDGF010000191.1 GCA_013815405.1 Caulobacteraceae bacterium
CGGCCTGCATCGGCGCCCCGGCGCGCCGGAAGAACCGCCAGCCCAGTTCATCGCCGGCATGCTCACCCAGCGGGTTGAGGTCGCCGGGGAGAGCCTCGAGATCGGCATCGTCACCCAGGCGCGCTTCATCCGCGAAACCCTCGCCCTGCTCGACGCGGCGCCGGCGCCCGGCGCGGCGCCTCTCCCGGTCGCGCGGGTGGCTGGCGCCGCGAGCGCGGACGCCGCCGCGACCAGCCCTTAGGCAATCACCAGGTCGCCTGTTCGTTGGCTTCCACGTTTCCGCCGCGGACGCCGAACAGGAAGGCGAGGCCAAGGGAGCCGGCCACCTGGTCGCGCGAGCCGACCGCCTGGATGAGCGGGCTGTTCGCCGCGGGGTGGGCCAGCCGGTGGTAGCCGACATCGGCGATGGTCCAAAGGCGGCTGGTGATATGATAGGCGCCGGCGAGCTCGCCGCCGTAGTATCGCGTCCCGGCGCCCGGCTCATAGGGCGTGGTGACGATCGGGCTGCGCAGGGCGTCCTGATTGGTCACCCCGAAATAGGTGTCGAGATAGCGGGAGTCGCCGTAGCCGAAACGCGGCCCGACCGAGAAATCCCAGCGGTGGCCGGTGTAGACCAGGTCCAGGCCCGCGTCGCCGACGACGCCGCTGTGGCCGGAAATGCCGCGCCGCACCTCCACCCGGCCACGCAGCCAATCGACCGGCCACAGGTCCACGAAGACTCCGGGTTCCGCGGCGAACCCGATCTTGTCGAAACCGGTGAAGGCGCCGGTGTCGGGGCGCGAGTACTGGAAGCGGATCGTGGGGCCGGCGACGATATAGCGGCTGGAGAGCAGGCCGATGGAGCCGCCTTGGTCGGGAGGGGTGAACCGGTAGGGATGATCGGCACGGCGCAGGCTGAAGATTGCCGTGGGCCGAAGCACGTCATGGTCGGCGCCTTCATAGGGCGGGCGCTCGGTGGCGCGGGCGCCGATGGTCACGATCCAGCCCTCGGCGTAGGCGCCCCCCGCGCCGGCCGCCGGGCCCAGAGCACAACAGAACGCCGCCAGACCCTGCTTGAGCGCGCCAATCCTTTTCATCGCCGACCCCTTTCGCGGTTCACATACGCCGCGCCAACTAATCCGGCCGGAGCCGCTAGGTTCCTTGATCGGCGGCGAACACGGGAACCAGACCACCCCCACTTAAGCCCCGTAGAGCACCGAGATGGTCTCGGCGACACAGGCCGGGCGCTCCTCGCCCTCGATCTCGATCGTGCACTGGTTCTTGATCTGGATGCCGCCGGATTTCGGTTCGACGCCGATCAGCTTTTGGCGCAGGCGGACGCGCTTTCCCACCCGGACCATGTTGGTGAAGCGCACCTTGTCCGAGCCGTAGTTGATGCCGTGGGTCACGCCCGTCACGTGCAGGAGCCCATGCGACAGGAAGGGAATCAGCGACAAGGTCAGATAGCCGTGCGCGATCGGGCCGCCGATCTCGCGCGTGGCGCGCGCCACATCGACATGGATCCACTGATGGTCGCCGGTGGCGTCGGCGAAGGTGTTCACCCGGTCCTGGTCGATCTCCAGCCAATCGGAGACGCCGACCTCCTGGCCGACCAGGGTCGGCAGATCCTTGAACTCGACCGGCTGCATGCCGCCTCTCCTCGTCCGTTTCGCGTTCGGGTCTCACACGAAATCGCCGCGCGCGGCAAGGCTGCTTTAGACGATCGTCGAGTCGGCCTTGCCCCAGTAGGCGTCGCGGATCAGGCGTTTGTAGAGCTTGCCGGTGGCGTGGCGGGGGAGCTGCGCCATGAAATCGATCCGCCGCGGCGTCTTGACGTGCGAGAGGCGGGCGCGGGCGAAGGCGGAAAGTTCGGCGGCCAGGGCCTCGCCGGCCTCGCTCCAGTCCACCGGCTGGATCACCGCCACCACCTCCTCGCCCATCTCCTCGTGCGGGGCGCCGACCACGGCTACGTCGGCCACCTTGGGATGGGTGATCATCAGGTTCTCGATCTCCTGGGGATAGATGTTCACCCCCCCGGAGATGATCATGAAACTCTTGCGGTCGGTAAGGAAGAGATAGCCGTCCTCGTCGAGCCAGCCGACGTCGCCCAGCGTCGTCCAGCCATGCCGGTTGCGGCTTTCGGCGGTCTTTTCCGGGGCGTTATGGTATTCGAACTCGCCCCCGCCGGCGAAATAGACCCCGCCCTGGGTCCGGGGCGGCAGGGGCTCGCCCGCCTCGTCGCAGATCTTGACCTCGGCGGTCAGGCCCCGGCCGACCGACCCTTTCTTGCCCAGCCATTCCTCGGCGCTGATGGCGCAGAAGCCGTTGCCCTCGGTGCCGGCATAGTATTCGTGGATGATCGGCCCCCACCACTCGATCATCGCTTCCTTCACCGCGACGGGACAGGGCGCGGCGGCGTGGAAGACGCTTTTCAGGGACGAGAGGTCGTATCGGACGCGAGTCTCGGCGGGCAGCTTGAGCAGACGGACGAAATGGTTCGGAACCCATTGGGCGCAGGTCACCCGGTATTTTTCGATGTAGGCCAGGGCCTGTTCCGCGTCGAAACGCTCCATCAAGACCACGGTCCCGCCGAGGGCCTGGACCGCCATGGACCATCCCAAAGGCGCGGCGTGATAGAGGGGCGCTGGAGAGAGGTAGATCGTGTCGGCGCCCATGCCATAGAGCGCCTGGCCGACCAGGGCCAGGGGGCTGGGGGCGTCGATGCGCGGATCGACCGCGGCGGCGCGCTTTACGCCCTTGGGCCGCCCCGTCGTACCGGACGAATAGAGCATGGCCGAGCCGGCGCTCTCATCGGCGATGGGCGTGGCCGGCATCGCCGCGCGCGCGGCCTCGAAGCTCTGATAGGGTCCCTCGGCGCCATCGACCATGAACTGCTTCGCGCCCGGGATCAGCGGCGCGACCTCCAAGGCGACGGCGGCGAGCGCGGCGGAGGCGATGAACACCTTTGAATCACTGTCGGCGACGATGGACTGGGCCTCGCCGGCGGTGAGCTTGGAAGAGACGCAGGTGAAGCGAACGCCCGATCTTTGGGCGGCCCACAGGATCTCATAGTAGCGAGGGCTGTTGTCCATGAAGAGGGCGACGCCGTCGCCAGCCCCCACGCCCAAGGCGCGCAGCAGATGGGCGCCCTGGTTGGAACGGGCGTCGAGCTGGCCATAGGTCACCGCCTCCCCGGACGCGGCCATGACATAGGCGGGCTTGTCGGGGTGGGCCTTGGCGTGGATCGACGGATGCACGTCAGGCGGCGAGGGCGCCGGCCGGGGCCTTGCCCAGGATCATGTCGGCGGCCTTTTCGGCGATCATGATGGTGGGGGCGTTGGTGTTCCCCGAAATGAGGCGCGGCATCACCGAGGCGTCGACGACGCGAAGGGCTTCCACGCCATGCACCCGGAGCTGGGGATCGACCACCGCGCCGGGGCCGTGGCCCATCTGGCAGGTCCCGACCGGGTGATAGATGGTCGAGCCGGCCATGCGAGCATAGCCGAGCAAGGCTTCGTCGCCCTCGATCTCCGGCCCGGGCATCATCTCGTGATCGATCCAGGGGGCAAGGGCCGGCTGGGCGGCGATGCGTCGGCCCCATCGGAGGCCGGCCACCGCGACCTCCTGGTCCAGGGGATCGGACAGATAGTTGGGGGCTATGGCCGGATAGACGGTCGCGTCGGGCGAAACGATGCGGATATGGCCGCGGCTTTCGGGCCTCACCTGGCAAGGCGCGATGGTCAGTCCCGGGAGGTTTTCGAGTTCCATCTTCTGCTCGGTGATGAATTTTTCGGTGTCCATCGTGGCCGGAAGGATATGGAACTGGATGTCGGGGCCCGAAAGGTCGGGACGCGATTTGCAGAAGGCGGCGATGTGGGCCGCCGAAAGGCTGAGCAGGCCTTTGCGCTGGAAAAGGTATTTGACCGTCTCGCCGACGAACCGCGCGCCCTTGGTGAGCTCGTTCACCGACACCGTGCCCGCCTTGAGCCGCCAAGTCATTGTGATGACGTAGTGGTCCTGCAGATTTTCACCCACGCCGGGAAGATCGGTCACGACTCCTATGCCGTGCCCGGCCAGAAGCGCGGCCGGCCCGATACCGGAAAGCTGGAGAAGCTGCGGCGAATTGATCGCGCCACTGGCAAGGATGACTTCGCCAGACGCCCGGGCGACCTTGCGTCCGCCGCTCTGGAGGTACTCGACCCCCACCACCCTGGCGCCCTCGAAAAGGATCCTGGTGGCCAGGGCGCGGGTCTCCACCCGCAGGTTGGGCCGGCGCATGGCCGGGTGCAGATAGGCGACCGCGGCCGAGCACCTCAAGCCCTTGCGAACCGTGAGCTGGTAGTAGCAGACTCCTTCCTGATCGGCGCCGTTGACGTCCGGGTTGCGCGGTATGCCGGCCTCGGCGCAGGCGTCCACCACGGCGTCGGAAACGTCATGGCCCTGGGTGACGTCGGAGACGTTCAACGGGCCCCCCACCGCGTGGTGTTCGCCGGCGCCGCGTTCCTGGTGCTCGGCGCGGAAGAAGTAGGGCCGGACGTCGTCCCAGCCCCAGCCCTCGCAGCCGAGCTGGCGCCAGCCGTCGTAGTCCGCGTGCTGGCCGCGGATGTAGAGCAGGCCGTTGATCGAGGAGGAGCCGCCCAGCACTTTGCCGCGCGGCCAGACATGGACCCGCCCGCCCGTGCCCGGATCGGGCTGCGTGGGATAGAGCCAGTTGACCTTGGGATCCTTCAGGGTCTGGGAATAGCCGACCGGCACATGGATCATCAGGTTGGAGAGGAATTGCGAGGGATTGCGGGTGGGGCGGTCGTCGCCGCCGGCTTCCAGAAGCAGCACTCGCGTCTTGCCGTCGGCCGTCAAGCGGTTGGCCAGCACGCAGCCGGCCGACCCGGCGCCCACCACGACGTAGTCGGCCACGACAGTCTCGGCCATGCGCTCATCCCTTTGAAAGCCGGTCACGATCGTCGAAACCTTATGGCGCGGCGGTGGCCCCGTCGTAAAGGTCGCGGCTTGACTGTCGCTGCGTCATGCCTCCGCCATGCGGCCAAGGATTTCGCGAAAGACGCCCAATGCCCGCCCCCAGCTTCGAGACCCTCCTCTATCACGTCGAAGACGGCGTAGCGACCATAACCCTCAATCGACCCGACCGTCTCAACGC
>JACDGF010000192.1 GCA_013815405.1 Caulobacteraceae bacterium
CCTCGGCCCGGCCGGGCCGACGGGCGTCGAACCGGCCGAGTTTTCGTGAGCGCCGCGGCCGCCGCCGCCGCCGCCGCCCTGCGCCACCGCGTCGCCGAGGCGGCCGACCTGGTCACCGTGGCCCTGGACGAACTCCTGCCCCGGGCCGAGGGCCCCGAATCCCGGCTGACCGAGGCCATGCGCTACGCCGCCCTGGGGCCCGGCAAGCGGCTTCGCCCCTTCTTCGCCCTGGAGACCGGGCGCCTCTTCGACCTGCCCGAATGCTCGGTCCTGCGCGCCGCCTGCGCCCTGGAGTGCATCCACGCCTACAGCCTGGTCCACGACGACCTGCCGTGCATGGACGACGACGCCCTGCGGCGGGGCCGGCCCACCACCCATGTGGCCTATGACGAAGCCACCGCGGTCCTCGCCGGCGACGCCCTGCAGACCGTCGCCTTCGAGATCATGGCTCACCCCGACACCCATGAGGACGGGGCGGTGCGGGCCGAGCTGGTCCGCCTCCTGGCCGTCGCCACGGGCGCGCGGGGCATGGCCGGGGGCCAGATGATCGACCTGCTGGGGGTGCGCGGCGATCTTGGCGCGGTGGCCCGCATGCAGCGGATGAAGACCGGGGCGCTGATCGTCTGCGCCTTCGAGCTTCCCCTGGCCATGACCCGGGCCCGCGAAGCCGAACGCGCCGCCCTGTTGGCTTTCGGCCGCGACGTGGGCCTCGCCTATCAGATCGTCGACGACGTGCTGGACGCCGAGGGCGACAGCGGTTCGCTGGGCAAGGCGGCCGGCGGCAAGGACGCCGCCAAGGGCAAGGCCAACTACGTCACCCTGCTGGGAGTCGAGGCCGCCAAGGAGCGCGTCGCCCTGCTCACCGCCCAGACCAAGGCCCACCTGGAGCCTTTCGGCCACCGCGGCCGCTTCCTCGCCTCGGCGGTCGACTTCGTCCTGGAGCGCCGCAAGTAATCCTCCCCCGCGAAGAGGCGGGGAGGATCTATAGGGGGTAGGGCGACTCTGACGCCACCGGTCACCGGCTGGCCTGGCGCCTCGCCCAGTCGGGTTGGCCGGCGCAGGCGACCGGACGCATCGTCGCGACCTTCACCTTGGGGCAGTCGGCGTAGTTCGCCGCCTTCAAATACTCGATGATGGCGTACTTCTCGTCATCGGAAAGCTTGCGGCCGATCCGGCCTGGGCGGGCCGTGTCGTCCGTCCACCAGTGGCCGGAATTGTCGTTGCCGCTGACCGCGGTGTCGAGCACCGCCGCGACGTCACCATCGGTGACGCCGGTTCGACGGGCGCCACGCTCTTGATCGGCGTGAGCGCAACCTACCGGATGACCAACGACACCGGCATCGCGCGCGGGCTGGCGAGTTCATCCATCATCCAAAACAGCGGCCTGCTGTTCAAGTCCGGCGGCGCGGGAACCAGCGTGATCGGGGTCATGCCCGAGGACACCGGGGTCATCGAGGCGGCGAGCGGCCATCTCGACTTCACCCAGGCGATCACCGGCTCCGGCACGCTCGCGGTCGATGCCGCCGCGCTTGCGCCTGGGCGGCTCAAGACGCATGGGATTGGCCATGAGTTATCTCGCGGCCGTTCTGCTGGTTCTTGCCGCCGCCCTCGCGGCGGGCGCGGCAAGCTGGCTGTCGGGCCGGGTCCTGAGCGTGGAGGCCCGCCGCCGCCGCCACGAGGTGGCGTTCACGGTGTTCGGCCAGCTGGGGCTGATGATCTCGGTCCTGCTGGCCTTCGTGTTCAGCGAGGTGTGGGACGAATACCGCACCGCCGCGGCCTCGATCGACGGGGAATGCGGCGCCCTGCACGGCGCGGCCATGCTGGCGGCGGCTCTGCCCAATGATGCCGGCGCGCCGGTCGTCCGGGCGATCGGCGACTACACCCGTACGGTAGTGACCGTCGAGTGGCCGATGATGGCCAAAAGGCGGGTCAGCCCGCAAGCGAGCGAGGGCATCCGCCGGGCGCTGACCGAAGCGGCGCGCATCAATGTCGCCGGTCCGGCCCAGGCCGCGACCCAGGGTCAGATCCTCTCGCTTCTGGCCCAGGCCCACGCCGAGCGCGAGACCCGCACCTTTCAGCTGACCCAGGCGGCGCCGGCCTTCCTGTGGTTCGTGGTCATCGTCCTCTCGCTGATCCTGATCCTGTTCATCGTCCTGGCCGGAATCGAGAACCCCGCCCACCTCATCCTGGGGGCCGGTTACGCCGCCTCCATCGTCCTCGTCCTGGTCCTGGTGCGGATGCTGGACTATCCCTTCGAAGGGGCCCTGGCGCTCGGCGACTCCGATTTCGTCAAGACCTTTGGGGAAGTGGGTTCCCTGATCAAGGGCGCGGCGCCCTAAGGCCCCTGTATCCCCAAAGCCACGAGCCGCCCCCGTCTCCCACGGCCCGCCGGCCTCGCCTTTATCGGGCCTGTAACTTCGTGGTAGCCTTGAGAGAATCCAAGGAGTCTCCCGTGGGGCGGAGGCGCGTCGCAGCTCGGAACCCTTTTCGACCATGGCTTCAGCCACCCCTCTTCTCGACACCGTCCGCTCCCCCGCCGACACCCGCGGCTTTTCGCTTTCGCAGCTTCGCCAACTGGCCGACGAACTGCGCGCCGAGACGATCGACGCGGTCTCCTCGACCGGGGGGCACCTGGGCGCGGGGTTGGGGGTGGTGGAACTCACCGTCGCCCTGCATCACGTCTTCGAGACGCCGCGCGACATCCTGATCTGGGACGTCGGCCACCAGGCCTATCCGCACAAGATCCTCACCGGCCGGCGCGACCGCATCCGCACCCTGCGCCAGGGTGGGGGCCTCTCGGGTTTCACCAAGCGCGCCGAGAGCCCCTATGATCCCTTCGGCGCCGCCCATGCCGCCACCTCGGTCTCCGCCGCGCTCGGCTTCTGCGTGGCCAGGGACATGCGCGGCGACGACAATGCGGTGATCGCGGTGATCGGCGACGGCTCGATGAGCGCGGGCATGGCCTATGAGGCGATGAACAACGCCGCCGAGGCTACGGGCCGGCTCATCGTCATCCTCAACGACAACGACATGTCGATCGCCCCGCCGGTGGGCGGGATGAGCGCCTATCTCGCCGGCCTGGTCAGCGGCGGGGCCTATCAGCGGGTTCGCAAGTTCGGCAAGGAGGTGGTCAGCCACCTGCCTCGCCCCTTGAAGGACATGGCCCGCAAGGCCGAGGAATACGCCCGGGGCATGGCCACCGGCGGCACCTTCTTCGAGGAGCTGGGCTTCTACTATGTCGGGCCGATCGACGGCCACAACCTCGAGCACCTGGTGCCGGTCTTGAAGAACGTGCGCCAGATGGACGACAAGCCGGTGCTGGTCCATGTGGTGACCCAGAAGGGCAAGGGCTATGGCCCCGCCGAGAGCGCGGCGGACAAGCACCATGCGGTGGCCAAGTTCGACGTGGTCACCGGCCAGCAGGCCAAGGGCGCGCCGTCCAACGCCCCCACCTACACCAAGGTCTTCGCCGCCGAGCTGATCAAGCAGGCCGAGCGCGACCCGGCGATCGTCGCCATCACAGCCGCCATGCCCTCGGGCACGGGCCTGGACATCTTCGCGGGACGCTTCCCGGAGCGATGCTTCGACGTCGGCATCGCCGAGCAGCACGCGGTCACCTTCGCCGCGGGCCTCGCCGCCGACGGGATGAAGCCCTTCGCCGCCATCTATTCCACCTTCCTCCAGCGCGGTTATGACCAGGTGGTCCACGACGTGGCCATCCAGCGCCTGCCGGTGCGCTTCGCCATGGATCGCGCCGGCCTGGTGGGGGCCGACGGGCCCACCCATGCCGGCAGCTTCGATATCGGCTACCTAGGCCAGCTGCCGGGCTTCGTGCTGATGGGCGCGGCCGACGAAGCCGAGCTCGCCCATATGATCGCCACCGCCGCCGCCATCGACGACCGGCCCAGCGCCTTTCGCTTCCCGCGCGGCGACGGGGTGGGGGTGGTGATCCCGGACTTCGCCGAGCCCCTGGAGATCGGGCGCGGCCGGGTGGTGCGCGAGGGGACCGCCGTGGCCATCCTCTCCTTCGGCACGCGCTTGGCCGATTGCCTCAAGGCCGCCGACTTGCTGGCCGCCCGGGGCCTCTCTACCACGGTGGCCGACGCCCGCTTCGCCAAGCCGCTCGATGTCGACCTCATCCTGCGCCTGGCCGGGGAGCACGAGGCCCTGATAACGGTGGAGGAGGGGGCGCAAGGCGGCTTCGGGGCCTTCGTGCTTCACGCCCTGGCCGACCACGGCGCGCTGGACCGGGGATGCAAGGTCCGCACCCTCACCCTGCCCGACCTCTTCCAGGACCAGGACAAGCCAGAAGCCATGTACCAGACCGCCGGCCTCGACGCCGAAGGCATAGCCCGCGGCGCCCTGGCGGCGCTCGGCGTCGAACGCGCCGCCAAGGGGCGCCGGGCGTAGTGAAAACGCTTCCTCCCTCCCGGACCGGCCTACGGCATGCACGCAACTTCATTCAGGCGTGCCTCTTGACACCTCTCCCGTAGGGAGAGGGAGGGGCCCATGGCGCAGCCATGGGAGGGTGAGGGGTTACGGCGCCGGGGGATTTCACGCCATGTTTCAGCGGCTTGACGTAATCCAGGGGGCAAATCGGATAGAGGGTAACCCCTCACCCTCCCACGCCCAAGATCGGGCGTGGGCCCCTCCCTCTCCCTTTGGGAGAGGTGTTCCGTGGCCGACCTTCCAGAGTGCGTCGCGCATCGAATGGGAAATGTGCGCGCGCCCTAGCCAGGTCGGGGAGGGAGGTTCGCGCAGATGATCGAGCTTCGCGGCGTCGCCAAAACCTACGGGGCCGCGCGCGCGGCGGGGCCGCTCGATCTGGCCATCGGCAAGGGCGAGTTCGTCGCCTTGCTGGGCGGTTCGGGGAGCGGCAAGACCACCACCTTGAAGATGATCAATGGCCTGGTCCGACCCGACGCCGGCGCGGTCCGGGTCGAGGGGAGGGTGGCCGGCGACGAGCCGGCGCACCAGCTTCGCCGGCGGATCGGCTACGTCTTCCAGGAGATCGGCCTCTTCCCGCACATGACCGTGGCGGAGAACATCGCCGTGGGGCCGCGCCTAGCCGGCTGGGCGCCGGCGCGCATCGCCGCGCGCGCCGCGGAACTACTC
>JACDGF010000193.1 GCA_013815405.1 Caulobacteraceae bacterium
GCCCCGCACCCCCCGCCCCGGCGGCCACGGTCCCGGCGTTCACCACGGTGGCCGAGGCGCTCGCCAGCACCCCGGTTCCGCCCACCAGGCCCGTGCTGGTGATGCTGAGCACCGAAAATGTCGGGGAGAGGGTGTAGCCCGCATTGTAGGTGCCGGTCAGGATCTTGAAAGCCATGGCGAGAGCCCTCCGCGGCCTTGGCAAGGGGCGCCTCGCGGCGCCTCGGGAGGCCCCACAGTATGCCCGTGCCATGAAGGTGTCGCCTCGAACCCCCGCGCGCCAAGGTCACAACCGCGTGTTGCCATGGGGTCGGGCGCCAGCCTATGTCCGGCCATGCTCGACGCCTTCCCGCCGAGGCACGTTTCGGTCGCCCTCTCGCAGGTGGACGCCACGCCGGCGGGAGACTGGCCGGACGTGCATTGCCTGGCGATCCTTTTCACCTCGCGCTCGGGAAGTTCACATCTCGGCCGCGAGATCACCCGCCGGTTCGCGGTCGGGCGGATCGAGGAGAGCTTCAACGCGCCTCGGATCAATCGCGAGGGCGGCGGGGCGGAGGGCCTCAAGCGCATCATCGCCCTGGACAGTGAGAACGGCTGGTTCGCAGTCAAGACCTCGAACCGCGGCCTGATCATCGGCGAGGCCCTGGGGTTTTTGGACGCGGCGCGCGAAAAGACCGGGTTCCTCTACCTCGTCCGGCGCGACATCGTCGCCCAGGCGGTCTCGATCGTGAAGGCCCAGCAGACCCAGCGCTGGCACTCCATCGCGCCCCCCACCAGCGCGACGCCGACCTTCGACGCTGTCGCCATCGCCGAGCAGATCGGCGTCGTCGAGACGATCATGCGGATGCTCAAAGGGTATCTCGACCGGGCCGGCCGCCCCTGGCGCCTCGTGGCCTATGAGGATTTCCACGACGGCGACATGTCGACGGTCGAAAGCGCCTGCCTGGCCCTGGGGGCGCCGGCGCGGGCGGAGGTCATCGCGCCGGTCAACCCGCTGGAAAAAACCTGGGACGAAGTGAACGCCGACTGGGTGGCGCGTTTCCGGCCCGATCCGAAGACGGCGGCGACCATCGGGCGGTACCGGGATCTGGTCGCTTCGGCCGGTCCCCCGCTGCCGCCCCCTCCACCGCTTCGCGGTCCCCCTCCCCCATGAAGAGGCATGGGGGAGAATTTGTAACCTTCAATCCTCCCATGCGAGCGCAGCGAAGCGGGGGAGGTGGCGCGGCGCCCTCTCGCGCCGTGACGGAGGGGGCGCAAGGCGGCGGACGCGGCGTTCCAGGTCTAGGCGGCCGGGAAATTGACCCGTTCCTTTTCGATCACCAGGGGCGTGTGGCGGGTGCGTTCGGAGATCAGGCGGACCTGTTCACCGAGCACGCCCAGGAAGAAGAAGACCCAGGCGAAGTTGAACTCCAGGGCGGTGAGCCAGAGCCAGGGCCAGGGCGCCCGCCCCAGGGTCGCGGCGACCAGGGCGCCGGCCCCTGTGACGGCGGTGGCCAGGGCCGTGACCGCCGCGAGGTAGAGGGGGGCGCGCAGGAGTTTCCTGGAGGAGGCGCCCAGGCCCGAGATGGCGAAACCCAGCAGGCTGGCGAAATCGTTCTTGGTCACGCCCCCCGCGCGCGGGGGGCGGTTGTAGGGGATGGTCTCCAGGGCGTAGCCGCTTTCGACCAGCATGCCGCGGAAGAAGGGCTCGGGCTCCCGCCAGCGCGCCAGGCGGTCCACCACCTCGCGGTCGTAGAGGCCAAAGCCGGTGGCGCCGGGGATCACGGAATAGTCGCCGAACCGCTGGAAGAAGCCGTAGCCGACGGTGCGCAGCAGCCGCATCAGCGGCGTCATGTCCTCCGACCGGCGCACCCCCAGGACGATCCTGGCGCCCGCGCGCCAGCGGGCGATGAATTCGCCGATCAGGGCCGGGGGGTCCTGGAAATCGGCGCACATGCCGATCACCGCGGCGCCCGAGGCCTGGTAGATGCCGTGGGTCGGCGAGCGCATCTGGCCGTAGTCGCGGTTGTTGACGATCAGGCGGACCCGGGGGTCGGCCGCGCAGAGCGCCCTGGCCCGCTGGACGGTGGCGTCGGTGGAGGCGTTGTCGATCAGGATGATCTCATGGGAGACGCCCGCCTTGGCCAGTTCCGCCGCGACCGCCGCGGTGATCGGCCCGACATTGTCCTCCTCGTTCAGGCACGGGATGACGACCGAGACGTCGATGGGCTGGGTCACGGCCTGGCGAGATAGGCTTCGGCGGCGAGGGCGGAGGCGAGGACCATCAGGAGAAGCCCCACGGCCCAGGCGTTGTACTGCCGGGCGGGGTCGACATAGGCCGGGTCGATGATCTCCATGTTGTTGGGCGCCGACAGCGCCTCGATGGTGACCGTTTCGAGGTAGCGCGAATAGATCTGATAGAGAATCTGGGCGAACTGCTCGTCGCGGAAGAGGTTGAAGTATTCGGAGCTCTTTTGCGCCATTCCGGCCAGGTTGGTCGCATTTGGCCCCGTCGCCGCCTGGGCGTGCGCGATCTCGCCCTCGAGCCCGGCGATCTCCGCCCGGGCCGCCCGCACCTGGAGGTTCTGGTCGGTGGCGAACTGCCGCAGGATGTCCAGCTCCACGCGCTTGGCCTGGAGCCGGGCCTGCAGGGCCCCCAGCTGGGTCACCGCCACGCCCAGCTGGGCGGGCGGCGCGGCCAGCTTGTTGGCTTCGCGGAACCGGCCGAGCGCCGCCTGGGCCTTGGCCAGGCGCAGGGTCGCCTCGTTCATCCGGTTGTCGGCCACCGCCCGCTTCTGGGTCGACTGGCCAAGGGTGAGGGCGGCCAGGCGGCTCTGGATGGCGGCCGCGAAGGCGTCGGCCAGGGACTTGGCGAACGCCGGGTCGGCGTCCTTGGCGGTGATCTGGAGGATGCTTCCGCGCAGGGCGGCGATGTCGACCTTGCGGCGCAGCCTGACCTCGGCGCGGTCGAGGTTCTCGAAGCCGGGCCGGCCGACCAGGCGAAGCCGGGCGGCCACGTCCCGCGCCACCGCGTTGCTGCGGCCGACCGCCAGATCGGTCTCGATCGCCGGGCGTTGGCCCAGGAGCGCGCCCAGGCCCGCGAGGCCCCCGCCGCTCCCTTGTTGGCTCAAGAAGCCGCTGAGGCCGCTGGCGGACTCCTGGGGAAAGAGGGCGGCCCTCGCCACATAGTGCCGGGGCCAGACGCAGAGGACGGCCAGGACGGCGGCGGCGATCCCGAAGGCGAAGCGCCGCCGCGTCGGGTGGCGCAGCCACGGCGTCTCCATCGCGCGCGCCATGATCGTCGGGGGCGGCCTCAACCGCCGATCGCCTTGATGGCCAGGGCGCCGATGCCGAACTGATAGACCAGGGTCGCCACGTCCAGGAGCTTTTCAAAGGTCCCGCGCGAGGTGCGCACCGGCACGAAGATCACGTCGCCGGGCAGGGCCGGGCGGTCGCGAAGGCCGCGGTCCTGCTGGCTCGAAAGGACCGCCCCGTTGGCGCGGACCACGAAGACGTCGCCCTTGTCGGCGATCTTCCTGGGGCCGCCGGCGAGCCTCAGATAGGCGCCCAGGCGGGTCGCCGGGCCGAACAGGAAGGAGCCGGGCTGATAGACCGCGCCGAACACCCCGACCGTCTTTGGCCGGGGCGGGACGATGATCCGGTCGTGGTCCTCCAGGGCGAGGCTCCCCGGAAGGGCGCGGGCCTCGGGCTCCAGGCTAAGGACCAGGCGGCCGTCCGGCTTGTGCTGCTTGAGCCGGTCGACCACCGCCAGGGCCGCCTGGGAGCGGGCGGTGGCGGAGGCGGCCTTCTCCGCGGTGCCGCCGGGGGTGGAGAGCGGCAGGGCGGCGGCGGAAAGCTCCAGGTCGCCGATCGCCTTGTCGAAGCTCGCCTGCTGCTGCGCCTTGACGCTTACCCGGTCGAGCTCGGTTCCGAAGACATAGGCCCCCGAGGTCAAGCCGCCGGCCTTGGCCAGCAGATCGGCGAGGGTCGAGCCGGGGGCGAGGTAGTAGCGGCCGGCGTGGTCGACCTCGCCCTCGATGGTGGCGAGGATCGCCTGGCGCTCCAGGGGCCGTGCGACGCCGGCCAGGGAAAGGACCCTGACGATGTCGCCGCGTTCGGCCGGAAACCGCTTGGCCACGGCGAAATCGAGCTGCTGGGAGCCGGCCCGGTCGAGGTCGGCCAGGCGCGAGACGATGAGCCGGCTTTCGTCGGCCAGGGAGTTGAAGCCGCCGGCGAAGCGGATCACGTCGCCCAAGGTCTCGCCGGCCTTGGCCTCGTAGATCGCCTCGGAATTGACCGCCCCGCTGACCGCCACTTCGGGGCCCGCCGGGGCGACGTAGAGGACATCCTCGTTCTGCAGCACGGCGTCGCGGGTCTTGTCGCCGCGCAGGAGGAGGTCATAGAGGTCGAGGTCGGCGACCGGCTGGCCGCCTCGGCGCAGCTGGATCGAGCGGAAGCTTCCCGCCGCCGAGGGGCCGCCGGCCGCCAGGACCGCGTCGACCAGGGTCGAGAGGCTGCTGACGGTGTAGGCGCCGGGGCTGACCGCATAACCGGTGACATAGACGGTCAGGCCATGGAGGCGGCCGATGATCACCGAGACCCGGGCCTTGCGAAACTGTTCGGCGAAGCGGCGGGAGAGGGCGTCGGAGAGGTCGCCGTAGCGCAGGCCGGCCACGGTGATCGGCCCGATGCGGGGAACGAAGATACGCCCCTCGGCGTCGATGACGAGCCGAAGATCCGCTTCGACCGACCCGGTAACCCCGATCAGCAGCTCGTCGCCGGGGTTGAGCCGGTAGTCCGGGGGGACGGTGGTGGTCGGCCCGGTGGCGAAGCCCCGGCCGCCCGACAGGATCAGCGAGGCGCCGAACCTCGGCAGCGGCCGGCCCAGGGCCTGGGCCACGAAGGCCTCGAACTGGCCCGGCGCGGGCGGCGGGCGGGTGTAGAGCTCGAATTGCCCCGGCGTCGCCCCGGGCCGGGCGTAGAGGGGCTGAACCGTCGCGCCCCCTTCGCCCGGCCGCGTCACCGGGGTCGTCGCCAGGTCCGACCGCGCCGGGTTGGCGGAGTTCTGGATGACCGTCGGGGCGTAGGGCCTGGCCGGCTCGGCGCTCGTCGCGGGGACCTGGGGCGGGCCGTAATAG
>JACDGF010000194.1 GCA_013815405.1 Caulobacteraceae bacterium
GGGATCGACGGTGATCTTTTTGGCGGCCATGGTCGCGATCAGCGACTTCATGGGCTCCGCGTTCAGGTCCACGTCCTTGGCGTAGCGCCCCGGCCCCTCGAACCGCGCGATGCCGTTTGACTTGGCGACAACGGAGTCGGGCATGGCCTGCATCATCACGAAATAGATGTGGGTGATCTCGTCATAGCCGTCGGCGATCGCCTCGGCGGTGCGCATGCCGGCCGGCAGATGGCCGTGGACGTGCAGGCCCAGGCGATGGGCCTCGGCGGCCGTGTCCTTGACCCAGGCGGGGTTGAACGTGCCGTAGAGCTTGATCGCCACGAAGCCCTCGGCCTTGGCCTTGCGCACGATCGCCAGGGCCTCGTCCCTGGTGGTGGCGACCGAGGCGACCTGGGCGGTGTTGGGGCCCTTGCCGTCGATCAGCACGGAGGGATAGACCCGGGGGCTCAGGAGCTCGCCCTTGGCCCGGCGCTCGGCGCGGGCCAGGGTCAGGGCGTTGACGTTGCCCGGATCCCGCGCCGAGGTGACGCCCAGCGACAGCAGCATCGGGCCGGCCGCGTCGTCGCCGAAATGCATGTGCGAATCCCACAATCCGGGGACCAGGGTTTCGCCGGCGCCGTCGATGACCTCGGCGCCTCCGGGCGGCGTGAAGCCGGCGGCGGGGCCGACGCGGGTGATGAGCCCCTTGTCCACGACCACCGTCTGGTCGGGCGCGAAATGGTCGCCGCCGACGAAGGCACGGACATGGGTGAAGGCCACCGGCCCAGCGGGCGTCCTGACCAACGCCTTGGCCAGGGCGGGCGAGCGTTTGGCGAGCGCCTCGTCCTGGGCCTTCTGAAGCAGGGGCTGGGCCGCCTCATAGCCGGCGGGAATCCACGAGAGGCCGCCGATCAGGGCGAAGAACCGGCCCTTGTCGTCCGCCCAGACGGCGACGGGCGTATTGAACACCCCGGTGATGGCCCAGGCGGCGACGGTCTTCTTCGCCGGCCCTTCGCCGACGTCGAGGGTGGTCAGGGGCTCGGCGTGGGCGCGGCCTCCCGGCAGCAGGGCGAGGGATCGGCCGGGGGCGGCCAGCAGGGCCTCGAAGAAGTCGGCGTTGAGGGCCATCGTGCCGCCGAAGGCGATGTACATGGCCGGGGAGCGGTAGGGGGCGGCGCCGCCGTCCACCGGGCTTTTCCAGCGCGCCGTGCCGCCTTCGACGGCAAAGCTTTCGGCCGCGTCGCCGTTGGGGGTGAAGCCGCGGATCGTGACCTTTTGCAGCATACGGTCGGGGCCGAGGCGCTCCACGCTGTCGGTCTCGAACACCTGGCCGCGCAGGAGGAGGCTCTCGCGGCCCATGCGCGCGCCGTCCGGCGCCGTCCACCGGGTCGAGGCGCCGTGCTTGCCGGCGGTGGACATGATGGTGAAGGCTTGCGCGTCCGCCGGCGGCTTGGCCAACTCCGCCACCGGCGTCGGGGCCGCCGCCACCGGCCCGGCCAGCAGCAGCGCGATGAGCGCGATCAGGCTTCGCATGGAAACACCCCATCCATTTTCCCCGCGAAAGCGGGGACCCAGGCTTTTTCTTAGACCCTCGGCGCTCGACGATAAAACACCTGGATCCCCGCTTTCGCGGGGAAAACGGAAAAAGGGGTCCCGGTTGGGCCCATCCTAGGCCTGCGCCGCCGGCCGGGGACCGCGGCGCAGGCGCGCCAGTCGCCGCAAACGGCGCCAGAAGCGGCTCTTCTGCGGTTCGGGGTAGGGCTGGAGGTGGCGTTCGAATTCCTCGGCGCAGGCGCGCCAGGAAAATTGCAGGGCGTGCTCGCGCACCTTGACCCGGTCCAGCGTCAGGGCCTCCAGGCATGCCTCCCGAAGGCCCGCGTCCTGGCCGGGGGCCAGCACACCCGCCCCGGACCCGGGAATGATGTCGATCGGCCCCGGAGCGGTGAAGGCGGCGACGGGCGTCCCCGCCCCCCAGGCCTCGAGGATCACCAGGCCGAAGGTGTCGGTGAGCGAGGGGAAGACGAAGACGTCCGCGCAGGCGTAGCAAGCGGCCAGCTCCGCCCCGAACCTGGCGCCGGTGAAGACCACGTCCGGATACTCCGCCGCCAGGTCCCCGCGCTGGGGCCCGTCGCCGACCACCACCTTGGTCCCGGGGAGGTCCAGGCCGACAAAGGCCTCGATGTTCTTCTCCAGGGCGACGCGGCCGACGTTCAGCCAGATCGGCCGCGCCAGGCCCGCGAAGACGTCCGGCTCGCCGGCGCGGCGGGGGCGGAACATCTCGGTGTCCAGGCCCTTGGACCACAGGGAAATGTTGTGGAAGCCGTGGCGCGCCAGCTCGTCGGCCATGGTCGGCGTGGCCACCATCACCCGCCCCGAGGGCCGGTGGAACCAGCGCATATAGGCGTAGCCGGCGGCGAGCGGCAGCGGCAGCCGGGCCGCGATATATTCCGGAAACCGCGTATGGTAGCTGGTGGTGAAGGGCAGCTTCCACTCCAGGCAGATGCGCCGCGCGGCGAGGCCCAGCGGGCCCTCGGTGGCGATGTGGATGGCCTCGGGCTCAAAGGCCTTGAAGCGCTGACGCACCGCGTCCGCGGCGCCGACCGCCAGCCTGATCTCCGGATAGGTGGGCAGCGGAAAGGTGGCGAACTGGTCTGGGCTGATCACCTCGACCTGGTTTTCCATCTCGCGGAGTTCGGCGACGACTCGGGTCAGGGTGCGCACCACTCCATTGACCTGGGGCTCCCACGCATCGGTGGCCAGAAGAATTCGCATCAGGCCAAGGAGGCATCCGGTATCACGATCGGCTTGCTCCGCGGGGGGCGCTCCGATCGGGCCGTCGACCGAGCCCGCGCCTTGCCCCAGTCGAGGATCTCCAGCCGCCCGTCGGCGTGTTCGACCAGGGCGGTGCAGCTTTCCACCCAGTCGCCGTCGTTGACATAGGTCGCGCCGCCGATATCGCGCATCCGCGCCTGGTGGATGTGTCCGCAGATCACCCCCTCGAAGCCCCTTCGCTGAGCCTCGCAGGCCGCCGCGGTCTCGAAGGCGTCGATGTACCGCAGCGCCTTGCCCAGATTGCCTTTCAAAAAGGCCGCGAGGCTCCAGTAGTCGAAGCCGAACCTCCGCCGGACGCGGTTAGCGAGAGTGTTCAGCATCAGGACGGTCCTATAGGCCCAGTCGCCGGCGAAGGCGAGCCAGGGCCCATGACGCACGGCGGCGTCGAACTCGTCGCCGTGAATGACAAGGAATCGCCGTCCGTCCGCCGTCCGATGCACGGTGTCGCGCGCCACCACAACGCCGCCGAAGTGGACACCGCAGAAGTCACGCACCCGATCGTCGTGATTGCCGGGGATGTAGGTGACCGCCACCCCCTTGCGGGCCATGCGCAGGATCTTCTGGACCACGTCATTGTGGGTTTGCGGCCAGAACCAGCCGCGCTTCATCTTCCAACCATCCACGATGTCGCCGACGAGGTAGAGCCGCTCGCACACCATATGGCGAAAGAAGTCGAGCAGAAGCTCCGCCTGACAGCCGCGGGTCCCCAGATGGATGTCGGAGATGAAGACGCTGCGATAGGCCGTGACGCCGTCGTCTTCGTCCATGAGGCCCCCCCTTGCGTGACTTTCGGCCGGTAAGCTGATTGCTTGTCGGTTTTGTGAAAGCCCGGGCGCCGTTCGCGGCTAGGGCTGGCGCCCATGGTCACGGCGCTCCGGCGGGCGACGAAGTCACCCCAGGCTCACCGCCGTCGCCGGAGCGGGGGGGCGGGGGCGGAGGGGAAGGCCCTTGAGGGCGAGCCTGAGGCCCTCCCAGCGGATCGCGGCGACCACCTTCAGGGTCAGCAGCGGGTAGGTGAAGAGGGCGCGCAGCAGGGTGCGGTCGGAGAGTTCCGCGCGCCGGCCGCCGAAGGCGGCGGCGATCATCGGGTCGCCCGCCGCGTCGGTTCCCCGAATGATCGTCCGGATCGATTCGCCAGGCGGAGTCACGGTGAAGGCGTAGGTCATGGCCATGTCCATGAACGGGGAGACGAAGAACGCCTTGGCGCAGGATTGGCGGACCACCCCCCGCGCGCCGGGCGGGACGGCGATCAGATAGCTGTGCCGCTGGCCGAAGGTGTTGTTCACCTCATAGAGCATGGCCGCCAGGGCGCCGTCGGCGCGGTGGCAATAGTAGATGCTCAACGGATTGAACACGTGGCCGAAGAGCCTCGGCATGCACAGGAGCCGCACCTTGCCGCCGCCCAGGTCGATCCCCGCCGCCGCCAGGGTCTCCTCGACATAGCCGCGCAGGGGGCCGGCGCGGCCGTCGCCGTGATCGCGGTCATGGAAGCTGAAGAGGTTGAAGGCGTCGTGCGAAAAGAGGCGCAGGGCCTTTGCCAGGCGCGGGGCCTCGTCCAGGTCCAGCAGCATCTGGAACATGGCGTAGCGCAGGCGATGAGGCCTAGGCTTGAACCGCTCGTGAGTCACGAAACCCAGATACAGGGCCGAGGCGAAGGGGCTCACGCCGCGCTCTCCAGGCCGGCGGCGAGGCGGGGCGCCGCGCCCAGGTGGATGCGGTCCGATTCCCCGGCCACGCTCCACGGCCGCTTCACCCCGCCCAGCGCCTCGGCCACCGCCAGCCCCGCCTGCAGCCCGTCCTCGTGGAATCCGGCCCCGAAGTAGGATCCGCACCACCAGGTCGCGCCCTCCCCCTGGAGGGACCACAGCGCGCGTTGCGCCCGCACGGCGGCGGCGTCGAACCGGGGATGCTCATAGACCTCGGTGCGGATGACCTTGGCCGGATCGGGCGCCTGCACCGGATTGAGGGTGACGAACAGCGGCGACGCCTTGGGCAGGGTCTGGAGCATGTTCATCCAATAGGTTACGCACAGCTCCGGATCGCCGCTCTGGCGGGTGCGCCCGACATAGTTCCAGGCCGACCAGGTCTTGCGCCGCCGGGGCATCAGGGCGGCGTCGGAATGCAGCACCGCCCGGTTGCGGCTATAGGTGAACCGTCCCAACAGGTCGCGCTCCTTGAGGGTCGGGTCTTCCAGCAGGGCAAGCCCCTGGTCCGCGTGGGTGGCCACCACCGCATGGTCGTAGCGCTCGACCCGGCCGTTGGCGTCGCGCACCAGGACGCCGGCCGGCGTCCGCCGGA
>JACDGF010000195.1 GCA_013815405.1 Caulobacteraceae bacterium
GAGGGGGCGGAGCGCCCTCGGGGGTGAACAGGGCCGAACGCATGTGGATGACGTCCCCCACCCGCCCCAGACTGAATCGGTCCGGTTTGACGCGGTAAAAGTACGAGGTGTTGGGCAGGGGCGCGCACCGGATGCCCGCGGCAAGGCAGTTGCACGCCCAATGCCAATCCTCCGAACCGAAGCCGCCGGCGTGATCGTAGGGCTCGATCGGGACGGCGGCGAAGAGTTCGGTTTGAATGGCCAGATTGGCGCTCCAGTACCAGTCCACCGCGAGCGAGAGCGGGTCGAACGAGGGATGATCGGAGTCCATGGTCTCGCGAATGAACTCGTCCTGGTCGAAGCCCACCATGTATTGAGTATGGGCGATTTCCCGGCGGGGGCCGACGGAGAGGTAGTCGAACGCGTCCTCGAACCAGTTCAGGGAAAAGAAGTCGTCGCCATCCATGAAGCAGACGACATCGCCTCGGGCGGCCGCGACGCCATGGGTTCGCGAGGCGCCGAGATTTCCGAAATCGACAACATGAACGCGGGCGTCGTCTATCGTCCTGGCGATCTGATCGATGTATCGATGCGTCGGTTCGTCGGGCTGGTCCAGAACGAACTCGACCTTGAGCTGGATGCCTCGCCCCCGCAAATGGGCGTGGACCGCCCCGATGAACGTGGCCGTCTTAAGTCCCATGCGGCGCTCGCGATGAAAGTTCGCCACCATCGCGAGGTTTTTGGTGCTCACGCGCCGGCCAGCCGCGATCTTGCGGCCTCCAGCTGTTTGGGAAGGATGATCTCGGGTGAAATGACCATGGCGCGCGCGATGCATACGTCACGCGGGCTGGCCTGACCCAACTCGTGCCGAACCAGGGCGAGGTCGGCCCAGTCTCGGGCGCCGTGCGGGTCCGCGTCCAGGATTCGGGTCAGCACATCGGCGGCTTCGGCAAAGCGCCGATAGCGGATGTGCAGGCGCACCAGCAGCCGGGCGACATCCAGGTCCGCGGGATCTATCGAGGCGTAGAGAACGCAGATGCGGTTCATTGTCGCCCCGTCGGTCATCGCTCGCAGGCGTCGCAGATGACGCTTGGCGCCCGCCAGGAGCCGGTCGACCGAACGGCCAGGCCAATCGCCGACGTCCAGCCAGGGCCTCAAGCCGGCCACCATCGCCAAGCCGGCCTGGTGATTCCCTTCCCGGACAAGCGACTCGAGCGTCTGATGCGATTCGAGGCGCAGGCGGGCGATCACGTCGCCGGCGCTCGCCCGGACACCCTCGGCGGCCCGCGCTATGAGCTCGGCCGCGGCCTTCCAATTCCCCGCCGCGTATGCGGCCTTGACGGCCGCCCCAAGGCCGCGGCCGTCCGGGAAGGCGTCGAAAATCCGCACGAGGGTGTCGAAGTGGCGGTGGGATTGCCCCGCGCGCAGCGCCGCCTCGGCAAGCATATCCAGGATGGACCGATCATGGGGCCGGACGCGTGCCGCGCGAACCAAATCCTCCGTCGCGGCGCCATAGTCCCTATCGGCCAGGTGCGCGCGCGCGCGCTTGACGAGAAACAGGGCCGCCCGCTCGGCCGCTTTCGCGAACGAGTCCTGATCGGGGAGAAGGACTTCCAGCGCCCGGGCGGCGTCGGCGAAATCGAAGGGGGAATCCTGCAGACTCGCCCCACTGCAGCTTCGCCGCGCCGCCTGGACGATGGGCGTGCGCGCGCTCGGCTCGCTCAGCCCCTCCGCGATCGCCCGTTCGACAAAGGCCGCGCCTATGGTCAGGGCGTGTCGCGCGATCAGGCCGTCGATCGTATCCTTGGGCTGTATGTGCCCGTCCGCGAGCGCGGTTATGAGGCAGGCCAGGGCCTCTCTCTGCCATCCCAGTTCGAGCAGCGCTTCGATGCGGGTGGTGGCGACACGCCTTTTTGGAACCAGATCCGCGCCGCGGCGATGAAGCACCCCCAGAATGTCCTCCCATCGACCGGCGCTTGAAAGCTCGGACACCAGGCTCCAGGTCGCCGACCCGGGCAAATCCGGGCAAAGCGCGAGCCGATAGACGACGATGGCCCGCTGTTCGAGCCGGCTCGTGCGCGCGTAGACTTCGGCGAGAACCTTCAGCCCACCGAGATTTTCCACATCCAGCCGCACCGCCGCCTGCGCCGCCGCCTCGGCCTCGGCGAGGCGACCCAGTTGCAGGAAGAGCCGGGCCGCCTGGGCGTTGGCGATAAGAGAGCCCGGCGCGCCGGCGAGCGCGCGCTGGAAACTGGCCGCCGCCGCATCGAGATTACCCTCGGCCTCGTGCAACAGGCCCTCGACGACGAGGACATCGGTGACCGGGCCCAGGCGTTCGTTCAGCGCCTCGTACATCGGCCGCGCCAGGGCGATCGCGCCGGAGGCGATCTGCGAGCGGACCTGGGCCACCGTGACCTGGGTTTCCCCGGCCGCCACGTCTTCCCGCGCGCCGGACAGGACATCACCCGGGGACGTCATCGATCTGTCGCCGGAGGGCCGAAGCGGCCGGCAAGCGCCGGGGTTTCGATCGCCGGCCCGCTCACGGCGCCCTCGCGGCGCCGCCGCTCAACCGCGGCCGCACAATGCCGATCAGTCTGTTTTCGAAGCCATTGGACGTTCCATACAGGTAGACTTCATCCGTCAGCGGCTGTTCGAGACTGAAGCCGGCGGCGCCGCTTCCCGGATTGTTCGGGTATTGCTCCGCGATCCTGGGGGTCGGTTGGGTTCCGAGAATCTGGACGACGCCCGAGCCGGACTTCAAGGTGACCCGCGCATCCGATCCGACGGCCCGGAGAAACACTCCCTTGGCCAGCCAACCGGCTCGTCGGCTTTCGACATCCAGGCGAAACTCATCCAGGTTTGCCCGCCACCAATCATGTTCGGTCATTTCAATGTGCGCGGCGCGTCCGGAGATGTACTCGGTCAGAATCCGATTTTCATAGCTGTGGCTGCCCCTGAACACGAAGTTGATCTTGTTGTCCGACAGGCTTTCCCCTAGAAACGCCAGCAACCGATGTACCTCCCGCCGATCAGGGTCGATCAGGGCGTCGTAGCGAACGTGGAGGGCGTGATCGGGGTTCTTCCCGACATACTCCGTGGCAAATTCCGCGAAATCGGAAAATTGCTTCGGCAGTCCATGCCAATAGTTCTGACGCCACCAGCCGCTTCTGAGGACGTCCTCGACCCGTCGTGTATTGAATATTATTACCGAATTCGGGAAGATTTGTCGAAGAAACACCAGGAACGCCGCCAGTTTCGCCGGGCCAAGGTCGTGATAGCGAATCTCCTTGAAGCCGAACACCCGCACGTCCGGCGCTTTAGGGCAAAAGAGAATTCCGTCCGCGAACGCGTGGAATTGCGTGTTCAGGCTCGCCTGGTCATACCGCGAGCTGCCGAACCAGGGATGGCGATGGTTATCGTTAGCCGGCTTGGCTAGGTGCTTGTTGGCGTCGATCAGCGCCTCGTAGGCGCCATGCAATCTGGTCAGGAACCCGCCGTTCTCGCCATAGATGCGGTATCCGGGAATGGCGTTCAGCAGGCCCTGCAGGAGGGTCGATCCCGACCGACCATAGGTAACGACGAACAGGCGGTTGACGGTCGAGTCCATTATTTTACTCTAGTTCACCCTCCGCGATCGCGGCGTCGAGCAACCCTCACATGACGTCCCGCGGCCGTGAAGGCCCCGCGGCTCAAGCCGGTCCGATTTTCCTCTTTGGCTTCGCGCCATGCTCCGCCTTGAGTTTTTCGAGGCGCACCCGGGCCTCGAGAACCCGGCTCCTGGCCTCATATTCCCTAGCCTCCAGCTCCAACCGCTCGACCCGGGCTTCCAGGTCGGCGGTTTCCATCTTGCCGGCTCTCGGCGACGCATTCATCTTAGGCAACTTCGCTCTCCTTTTTGGGGTGTCGATCCGGGGGCGCGACAAGGCGCCCCTTTAGCCTTCCACCGCCGGCGCGACAAGGCCGGGACCAGACCGGTTGCCGCATCGTGGCGATGGCAATTGTCTTTCGTTGTCAGGATCCGAAGGTTTGTCGGCGGCCGTCGAATTCTTGACCGTAGAGCCCAAAATTCGACTGTAAAAACGGCCGCCACAAGAGAGGATCATCTGCTTCACCCGCGACCGTCCACAAGGATGACGGATCCGCGTGTTCGGTTGGAACCGCCCCGATGATCCAGGGGTGCGTGACCTAACCCGCCGCCTTGGGCGCCCGCCGCACCTGGACCACGCGCACTCTCGCGCCGTCCAGCACCAGGGCCAGCTCGCCGCGCCTGAGCTTCAGGGCGTCCGCGCCGAAGGCCTCGCGCCGCCAGCCGTGCAGGGCCGGGGTGTCGGCGGCGTCGTCGTTGGCGATCTTCTCGAGGTCGGACACGGTGGCGATCAGCTTGGACGCCACGCCGGCGTCTTCGGCCCGGGCCTTCAGAAGGACCTTGAGCAGTTCCACCACCGCGCCCGCGGCGGGCGAAACGGGGGCCGTATTTCGGGCGATCACCGGCGCGTAGCCTTCGGGGTCCTTCAAGGCGGCGCGGATCGCTTCGAGCAGGTCGGGGCCGAACCGGGAGCCGGCGAACCCCTTGGGCACCGAACGCAGGCGGCCTAGTCCCTCGGCGTCGACCGGCGCCTGGGCGGCCAGTTCGTCGATCGCGTCGTCCTTCAGGATGCGGCCGCGCGGCTGGTCCCGCGCCTGGGCGGTGCGCTCGCGCCAGGCGGCGACGGCGCGAAAGACGGCCAGGTATCTGGCGGTGTGGCGGCGCGGCTTGAGCCGCTTCCAGGCGCTCTCGGGCTCCATGTCATAGAGGGCGGGGTCGGTGATCGCCGCCATCTCCTCGGTCACCCAGGGCAGGCGGCCGGCTTTTTCAAGCCGCTCGCGCAGCATGGGGTAGAGGCTCGCCAAATGAGTTACGTCGGCCAGGGCGTAGGTGAGCTGGGCGTCGCTCAAGGGACGGCGCGCCCAGTCGGTGAAGCGGCTGGACTTGTCCAGATCGATGCGCAGAATCTGGCGGACGAGAGCGTCATAGGCGATCTGCTCGCCGAATCCCGCCGCCATGCCGGCGATCTGGGTGTCGAAAAGCGGGCTCGGCACGGCGCCCAGATTGTGGAAGATTTCCACATCCTGCCGGGCGGCGTGGAAC
>JACDGF010000196.1 GCA_013815405.1 Caulobacteraceae bacterium
CGCACGGCCGGCCCATGCCGCGGGCGATCACGGCCGCGTGGCTGGTCATGCCGCCACGGGCGGTGACGATGCCCCGCGCGGCATCCATGCCGCGGATATCCTCCGGCGAGGTCTCGGCGCGCACCAGGATCACCGCCTCGCGGAGCGCCGCCGCGCGCACCGCGGCCTCGGCGGTGAAGACGATCTTGCCCGCCGCCGCCCCCGGCGAGGCGGGAAGGCCCGTCGCGATCACCACGCGCTCGGCGCCGGGGTCGATGGTGGGGTGCAGAAGCTGATCCAGGGATGTCGGTTCCACCCTCTGGATGGCGTCGTCGCGGCTGATCACGCCTTCGTCCGCCAGGTCCACCGCGATCCGAAGCGCGGCGCGCGCGGTGCGCTTTCCGCCGCGCGTCTGGAGCATGTAGAGACGACCGCGCTCGACGGTGAACTCGATGTCCTGCATGTCGCGGTAGTGCAGTTCGAGGCGCCCCACCAGATCGAGGAAGCAGGCGAACACGTCCGGCATCGCCTCTTCCATGGAAAGCGGCTGGTCGCCCATTTCGTGGCGCGCGGCGGCGGTTAGAGGCTGGGGCGTGCGGATCCCGGCCACCACGTCCTCGCCCTGGGCGTTGATCAGGTACTCGCCGTAGAGCCGCTTTTCCCCGGTCGAAGGGTTGCGACTGAAGGCGACGCCCGTGGCGCTGGTCTCGCCCATGTTGCCAAAGACCATGGACTGGACGTTGACCGCCGTCCCCCAGCTCTCCGGGATATCGTGCATGCGCCGATAGAACTGGGCGCGATCGTTCCTCCAGCTGGCGAACACCGCGCCGATGGCGCCCCAAAGCTGGTCCTGAGGGTCCTGGGGAAAGGGATCGCCGCGTTCCCGCTCCACGGCGGCCTTGTATTCGCCGACCACCGCTTGCCAGTCATCGGCGGTCAGGTCCGTGTCGACGCTCAGCCCCAGGGCGTCCTTGCGGTCGTCGAGGATCTCCTCGAACATATGGTGGTCCAACCCCAGGACCACGCTGGAATACATCTGGATGAAGCGCCGATAGCTGTCGAAGGCGAAGCGACGATCGCCTGCCAGGCCCGCCAAGCCTTCGACGGTGCCGTCGTTCAGCCCGAGGTTCAGAATCGTGTCCATCATCCCGGGCATGGAGGCGCGGGCGCCGGACCGCACCGACACCAGCAGGGGATTGGCCTTATCCCCAAAGCCCTTGCCGACGAGACGTTCGACGACGCCGAGAGCCGCCGCGACCTGCGCGGCGAGTTCCTCGGGATAGGATCCGCCATCGACCTGAAAAGCGCAGACCTCGGTGGTGATGGTGAAGCCCGGCGGGACCGGTAGGCCCAGGGAGGACATTTCGGCAAGGTTCGCGCCCTTGCCGCCGAGCAGATCCTTCATCTCCGCGGCGCCGTCGGCCGTGCCGCCGCCGAAGGCGTAGACCCATTGCTTGGCCGCGGACGCCTGCGTCGTCATCGCTTGTCCTTAGCCTGAAACGAGCGAGAAATCCGCCGCGCCGCCCATCGCTTCGCGGACTTGACCCAGAAGCCTCAGGCGGTTGTCGCGCTCGGCCGGGATCGGTGAATTCACCAGCACCTTGTCGAAGAACGCGTCCACCGGAGCGCGCAGGGCGGACAGGGCGGACAGGGCGGCGCCGAAGTCCTCCGCCGCCAGCGCGGCATCGACCTTGGGGCGGGCGACGGCGAGGGCGTCGAAGAGCGCGGCCTCTTCGCCCGGGGCGCCTGGGACACGGGCCGGGGGGCCGGACGGGATGGAACCCTTGCTGGCCTCGGCGTCGAGGATGTTGCCGGCCCGCTTGTAGCCCGACAAGAGGTTCGTCCCGTCGTCGCCGTCGAGAAACCGCGCCAGGGCCTCGATCCGCGCGACGACGCGGACCAGGTCGTCGTCGCCCAGGGCGAAGACCGCGTCCACGAGGTCGTGACGCGCGCCCTGTTCGCGCAGGAGGATCTTGAGGCGATCGGCGAAAAACGCCAGCACCCCGTCGGCCAGGCCCGGCCGCCTGAATTCCGTTTGCGCCATCAGTTGGCGAAGGGGCGCGCGGAGGCCCGACTCGAGGAGGATGCGGATCACCCCCAGGGCGGCGCGCCGCAGGGCGAAGGGATCCCGCGAGCCGGTCGGTTTTTCCCCGATCGAAAAGAAACCGGCGATCGTATCCAGCTTATCGGCCAGGGCCACGGCGATGGCGACCGGCGCCGCCGGCGCGGCATCGCTAGGCCCCAACGGCTTATAGTGATCGGCGATGGCTTGGGCGATGCTGGGATCCAGCCCTTCGGCCCCGGCGTAATAGCCCCCCATGATGCCTTGAAGCTCCGGAAATTCGCCGACCATCGCGGTGGTAAGGTCGGCCTTCGCCAGCCGACCGGCGCGCGCGGCCAGTTCCGGGTCCGCGCCGGCGATCGGGGCGATCGCCGCCGCCAGGGCCTCGATTCGCTTCGCGCGCTGGCGCAACGTCCCGAGCTTGGCGTGGAAGGTGACGCCGGCCAAGTCAGCCAAGCGGCTTTCCAGCGGCCTTCCACGATCCTCGCCCCAAAAAAATCGGGCGTCCTGGAGGCGGGCGGAAAGGACCCTCGCGTTGCCCGCGGCGATCAGGGCGCCTCCGTCCGAGGCCTCGATATTCGCGACGGCGACGAACCGAGGCGCGAGGCCCGCGTCCCCCGCGCCGCGCACCGCGAAATACCTCTGATGGCTGCGCATGGACGTGCGGATCACCTCGGGCGGAAGATCGAGGAAGGCACCGTCTATCGACCCCAAAAGCGGGACCGGCCATTCGACCATGCCCGCAACCTCTTCCAGCAGGCCGTCGTCCTCCGCCAGGATCAGGCCTTCCGCCGCGCACAATGACCGCGCGCCGTCGGCGATACGGCGTTTTCGTTCCTCGACATCCAAGACGACGAAGTGCCCGGCCAGGGCCTCGCGGTATTCGATGAAATCCCGGGCGCGGAAGGGTTCGCGGACGCCCATGAAGCGGTGCCCTTCGCTGAGGTCGCCGCTTTTCACGTTCTCGATCTCCAACGGCACAACGATCCGGTCGAAGACGCACAAGATGCGCCGAAGCGGCCGGACCCAGCGAAGGGCGCCGCTGCCCCAGGTCATGGACTTGGGCCAGGGAAAGGCGCTTACGATCGCCGGGACGATCTCGGCGATCAGGGCCGGCGTCGCGCGCCCCGCCCGCGTCAGGGTGATGTGGTAGGCGCCGTCGCGTTCGACCAGGGCGTCGCGCGTCACGCTGGCCGAACGCAGGAACCCTTCGATCGCGGACTCGGGAGCGCCGAGCCTGGGCCCCCGGCGCTCCTCGACCCGATCGGCCCGGGCCGCCGGCAGGCCGTCGACGACGAGGGTGAGGCGCCGTGGGCCGGCGAAGGCGCGCACGGCCTCGAATGACAGATCGGCCGCCGCCAGGCGCTCGCGCGCCATGCGTTCGAGATCGCGCGCCGCGCTCGATTGCATGCGCGCGGGAATCTCCTCGCTGAAGAGTTCGAGCAGGAGCTGCGGCATGCCGCTAGGTGCTCGCCCGCTCGAAATCCACCCAGGCCTGAGCGCAGGCTTTGCACAGGTCGCGAACGCGGCCGATGTAGCTTTGGCGCTCGGCCACCGCGATCGCGCCGCGCGCGTCCAGGATGTTGAAGAGATGGGAGGCCTTGAGGACCTGATCGTAGGCAGGCAAGGCCAGCCGCTGTCCCTGACGGCCCCTTTGGCCCAGAATCCTGGGGACCGCCCGTTCCGCGTCCTCGAACTGCCGCTTCAGAGCTTCGATGTCGGCGACCTCCAGCTCGAACGAGGAAAACTCCCTTTCGGTTTCGAGGAAGACGTCGCCGTAGGTCTGGAAATCGGGACTCTGGGGATCGTTGAAAGCCAAGTCGTAGACGCTGTCGACACCCTGGACATAAAGGGCCAGGCGTTCCAGCCCGTATGTGATCTCGCCGGCGACGGGAAAGACGTCCAGGCCGCCGACCTGCTGGAAGTAGGTGTATTGGCTGACTTCCATCCCATCGCACCATACCTCCCAGCCCAGTCCCCAGGCGCCGACGGTCGGATTTTCCCAGTCATCTTCGACGAATCGGATGTCGTGGAGCGCCGGATCGACTCCCACCGCTTCGAGCGAGGCGAGATACAGCGCCTGCATGTCCGCGGGGTTGGGCTTGAGGAGCACCTGGTACTGGTGGAATTGTCGCAGGCGGTTGGGGTTGTCGCCATAGCGGCCGTCGGACGGGCGCCGCGAGGGTTGGACATAGGCCACGCGCCGGGGCTTCGGGCCAAGGGCGCCCAGGACGGTGGCGGGGTGAAGGGTTCCGGCGCCCACCTCCACGTCATAGGGTTGCAGGATGATGCAACCCTGGCCGCCCCAGTAGTCATGGAGTCGCAGAATAATATCCTGAAATGACAATGGCTTGAGCGCGGTCATTGAAGAGGTGTCACGAACGGGCCGGCGGGTCGAAAAAAAGCCGGCGGACCTTAGGGCCCGCCGGCGTGTGCTTCAAGTTCGTGGCGAGGTCAGCTGGCGGGGGGCGCCGGGGGCGTGGCCGCCGCAGAGGCGGTGGGCATCGTCACGTCCGAAGGGATCAGCACCTTGTCGACGACCTGGATGTAGCCGTTGGTGGCGTGCACATCGGCCTGGATGATCTTGGCGTCGTTGACCTTCAGGACGTCGCCGCTGCCGTCGATCTCGAGCTTGCCCTTCTCGACCGTCTCCACCGGGCCCTTGGCGCCCTTGATCTTGCTGGAGTCCAGGTTGAGGTGGACAAGGTGATAGGTCAGCACCTTCTGCAGCAGCGCCGCGTTCTTGGTCAGCAACAGCTCATTGAGCTGTCCGCTCGGTAGAGCCTGGAACGCCTCGTCGGTCGGAGCGAACAGGGTCAGTTCGGGCGTCGTCTTGAGCGTCCCGCTAAGGTTCGCCGCGTCCAGGGCCTTGACCAGAATCGTGAAATGGCCGGAACCCTGAAGGGTCGAGACCAGGTTGCCGTTGGCCACGACATTGGGCGATCCCGCCGAGGGCGAGGCCGCCGATGCGACCGCTGCCGGCGGCGCGGACGACGCCGGGGGCGCGGCCGGCGCGGCTTGCCCCAGCGCGGCCAGCGGAAGGGCGACAAGGCTTGCC
>JACDGF010000197.1 GCA_013815405.1 Caulobacteraceae bacterium
ATCCTGGGTTATGGTCTGGGCCGAGGTCCCCGCCGACAGATCGATGGCGGTCAGGGTCCCGGGCATGGGCGAGGTCAGCAGGGCCTGGGTGAGCGTGGCGGCGATCGTGCCGGTGTTGGCGATGCTGGTCACGGAGCCGGATTTGTCGAGGATGGCGGTGGCCGCCCCGCCGACGCCGCCGGCGCCGCTGATGTTCGCCGTGATCGACTTGCTGTTGGAGATGCTGGTCACCGACGCGCCCTGGTCGATCAGAATGCCGGTGACGGACACCGGAAGCGGCGCGGGGACGACGACCGTTCCGACCGTGGTGTCGGTGGTGGCGGAATTGACCTGGGTCGACCGGCCGCTGATCGAGCCGTCGTTGACGATCGCCGCCACCGTCGCGCCGGACCCGATGTGGATGGCGGTGGCGTCGGCCTGATAGGCGTTGGCGGCGACATTGCCGGTGTTGTGAAGGCCGCCGTCGACGGACACCGCGCCCCCTCCGGCCACGCCGATCTGGATCGCCGTGGCGGAGACGACGCCGGGCAGGTTGGGAGACGTCAGGGGGTCGAAGACGCCATCGGCGGCCACCGTGCCCTGGATGACCAGGCCGTAGCCGTTGGCGTCCACGCCGACCTTTCCCAAGGTCACGTCGTGGCCGACCGCCCCGATCTGAAGGGCCGGGGCCGCGCCGAAGGAGGCGATCAGGCCGGTTCCCTGGCTGGCGTCCGGCACGCCGTCGCCGTCCTGGTCCAGATTGGTGGTGCTGAGCGGGAAGGGGGCCGCGCTGACGATCAGGCCCTTGGCGACATCCGCGCCTATGCTGACCGCGGGGCCGCCTTGTTGCAGCTCATCGGCGGTGTAGAGCAGGGAGACGGCCGGGTTGCTCGAGCGCACGGTGCTGCGATAGCCCGACGCGGTGACCGAGCCGGAAATATCGACGCCGCCGCCGACCGCGCCGTCGATGACG
Organism: Caulobacteraceae bacterium; assembly: GCA_013815405.1. Taxonomy (GTDB): domain Bacteria; phylum Pseudomonadota; class Alphaproteobacteria; order Caulobacterales; family Caulobacteraceae; genus Acaudatibacter. The sequence goes on from JACDGF010000197.1 coordinate 953, forward strand.
ACCGCCCGGGTCCCGACACCGCGGGCGGTGACGCCGGTGATCCTGACATTTCCACCCACCCCGCCGGTGGATTTCACCTGGACGCCGACGGAGTTGTCGCCGGTGATGGTGATCGTGCCGTTGGCGACCGTCGCGGCGTCGCCCTGGGTGGCCGGTGGGGTGACGGTGAGCATCAGCAGGTCGCCGGTGATCGGCCCCTCGATGGAAATGCCCGCCGAATTATTGCCCTGGATGGTGATCGGACCGGTCGTGGTGATGCCGCCGACGAAGGGCGTCGCGCCAGTGACCTGGATGCCGATCCGGTTCGTGCCCTGGGCGAACGGGCCATCGGGCAGGCCGTCGCCGTTGCTGTCCGCCGGGACATAGGATTCGGTGAGGGTGATGGCGCCGGTGTTGGTGACCTGGCCGGTGTTGCCGCCCTCGATCAGGATGCCGACGGCGTTGTCCACGTCCTTGAACGTGATCGACCCTTCGCTGGTGACTACATTGTCGCTGTCGAGCGTCACCGCCGCCCCCGAGGAGGTGGGGTTGATCGACCCGCTGGAGGTGATGTCGATGTCGTCGGGCAGGCCGCCGTTGACGGTCGCGGTGGTCACCGGCTGGGTGGTCGAAGTGGTGATCTGGGTCGCGGCGTGGACATGCCCGGCGGCGGCGGCCAGGAGGGGCGCGACCGCGACGGCCGCCGCGAGGAACTTGCGCTTCATCAAAAAAATACCCTCAACTCGCGGCGGGTTTCGCAGGGGTGTCATCGGCACAGCCTAATACGTCCGCAATTGGGCGCCTTTCAAGGCAAAGCGGCGCGAGCCGGCGCCTGTCACGCCAAGGACACATCGGCGACATGGGATAAGGACCGTGTCGAATCGCGAGTCTAGCTCAAGTCCATGGCCGATCCGCTCAAAAACCTCCCCGCCCGCCGCGAGCGCGCGACCCTCGTCCTCCTGATCGCCTGCGCGATCGGCGCGGGAGCGCCGATCGCGCTCGCCAGCCTCGGCCAGGCGAGAATGGGCCCCGCCCTGATCGGGGCGGCGACGGTGGCCACCGTCGGGTTGATCCTGCTTTTCGTCCAGGCCCGCTCGGCGGGCTCCGCGCCGCCCGCGCCCGGTCCAGCCGAGCAGGAAACCGGCGCCGGCGCGGGGCAGCCCTTCGCGGCCGTGCTCGAACACCTGACCGATCCCATCCTGCTCGTGGCCGCCGGAGAGCGCCGCGATCTGAGCGCCCGCCGTTTCATCTTCGCCAACGTCGCGGCGCGTGAGCTGTTGCGCATCCAGAGGGCCGACGGACCCCTGACGACCGTGATCCGCGCGCCCGAGGTGCTGGCGGCGGTGGACGAGGCCCTGTTCGAGGCCACGGCCGGTCATGCCCTCTACCAGTCGGGCGGCGTCCAGGACCGGGTTTGGCGGGCTCGAGCCCTGCCGCTGACGAGCGCCGGCGACGACCAAGGAACGGATCGGCTGGCTCTGCTCACCCTTCGCGATGAAACCGAGATTCGCCGCAGCGAGCGCACGCGGGCCGATTTCCTGGCCAACGCCAGTCATGAATTGCGCACGCCGCTCGCCTCCCTCGCCGGCTTTATCGAAACCCTGCGCGGCCACGCCCGCGACGACGCGCAGGCGCGGGAGAAATTCCTGGCGATCATGCAAATCCAGGCCGAGCGCATGCGCCGCCTGATCGACGATCTGATGAGCCTGTCGCGGATCGAGCTTGGCGAACACATACCGCCCTCGGACCGGGTGGATCTGGGGCTGGCGACGGCCGACGTCCTGGATGCGCTGGATCCCCTGGCGGCGGAGCGGGGCGTTTCCTTCAACCCCACGCTCCCGGTCATGGGCGAGGCGATGGTGGTCGGCGACCGGGACCAGATCCTGCAGGTGATCCAGAATCTCGCCGAGAACGCCTTGAAGTTCACCCCGCGCGGTGGAACCGTCGAGGTGGAAATCGTCGCGGGCGTGGGCGCGGCGGCGGCCGCGGCGCCCCTGTCGATCTCGGCGGCGCATCTGTCCCTGCTCACGCCGGACCACGCCGCCGGCGGGCGCTATGCGGCGCTGCGGGTGCGCGACGCCGGCCCGGGCATCGCCCGTACGCGCCTGCCGCGCCTGACCGAGCGCTTCTATCGGGTCGAGGGCCAGAAGAGCGGCGAGCATTCCGGAACGGGGCTGGGCCTCGCGATCGTCAAGCACATCATCAATCGCCATCGCGGCGGCCTGACGGTGGAAAGCGCCGAGGGGCAGGGGTCGACCTTCACCGCCTATGTGCCGATGGCCGAGGAGGCGAAAACGCCATCTGTCGCGCCACCCGCGCCGGTGCTAGGCTGATCGTCGCGAGAGGAGCGACCCCCTGCTGCGCACCGACCACGTGGTTTTTCCGATTTGGGAGGCGGAAGCCAGCCTGACCTTCTATGGGGAGGTGCTGGGCCTGCCGTTGATCGACGCTTTCGGCGGCGACGATTGGGGCGGCATGCCCTGGCTGATGATGATCTTCGCTGTGGGAGACGGGCGCGAACTGGTGCTGGTAGCCCGGCGGGGCGCGGCGCCCCCGAGCGACGACACGACCCCCGCGGACATCCGACACTACGCGTTTTCGGTGGGCAGCGCCGACAAGCAGGACGCTTGGCGCGCGAAGCTGGCGACGGCCGGCGTGAACCTGTGGGAGGAGGACCATGGGCGTCAGCACTCGCTTTATTTCGCCGATCCCAACGGAGTGATCCTGGAGATCACCACACCGGCCTCGAGCCCCGGCTCAACGCCCAGACCGGAGGCCCTGGCCTTCGCTCGCGGCTGGATCCGCGAGACCGCCGCCTTGACCCTCTGAGGCGTTTCACGCCAAGGCGGCGCGAATGAAAGTTCTCCTCGTCGGTTCGGGCGGCCGCGAGCACGCCCTGGCGTGGAAGATCGCCCGATCGCCCCTGTTGAAGCGCCTGGTCTGCGCCCCTGGGAATCCGGGCATGGCGATGCTCGGAGAAATCCGCGACACCACGGCGGACGACGCGGAAGGACAGGTCGCCCTGGCGCGGGAGGTGGGCGCCGACCTGGTCGTCCTTGGTCCGGAGACGGCGATCGCCGCGGGCCTGGCCGATCGTCTTTCGGTGGCGGGAATCCCCTGCTTCGGGCCGACCGCCGGGGCGGGGCGGCTGGAGTCTTCCAAAGCCTTCGCCAAGGCCTTCGCCCAGCGCCACGGCATTCCGAGCGGCCGATTCGGGGTGTTCGGCGAGGCGGGGCCGGCCAAGGCCTTTCTGGCCGGGTTCGATCCGCCCTTCGTGGTCAAGGCGGACGGCTTGGCGGCCGGCAAGGGCGTGGTCGTCGCGACGACCCTGGACGAGGCCGAAGCCGCGGTCGACGACGCGCTCGGCGGCCGGTTCGGCGCCGCCGGCGCCCGCGTGGTGATCGAGGCGTTCATGGAGGGCGAGATCGCCTCCCTGTTCGCCCTTTGCGACGGAGAGACGAACCTGCTCTTCGGCGGCGCCCAGGACCACAAGCGGGCTTACGAGGGCGAGCGGGGGCCCAACACCGGCGGGATGGGCGCCTATTCCCCCGCGCCGGTGCTTTCGGACCGCACGGTGGAAGCGGCCAGGTCACAGCTGATCGAGCCGGCGCTGGCCGGGATCGCCGCCGAGGGCGCGCCCTATCGGGGGGTGTTGTTCTGCGAAATGATGGTCAGCGCCGAGGGCCCCCGGCTGATCGAATTCAACGCCCGATTCGGCGATCCCGAATGCCAGGTGCTGATGATGCGCCTGAACAGCGATATTCTTCCTTATCTGTCGGCCGCGGCCACCGGCCGGCTCGCTAGGCTGCCGGCGCCGGAATGGCGCGAGGAGGCGGCGATCTGCGTCGTTCTGGCCGCCGAAGGTTATCCAGGCCAACCGAGCACCGGCCAGGTAATCGCCGGCGCCGAGGCGGATTTCGGCGAAGCGGTGACGGTCTTCCACGCCGGGACGGCCCGGCGCGCCGACGGCGCCCTGATCGTGTCCGGCGGGCGGGTGCTGAACGTCTGCGCGCGCGGGCCGACCCTCGCCGCCGCCCGCGACCTGGCCTACCGCGCCGTCGACCACATCGATTTGCCAGGGGGTTTCCACCGCCGGGACATCGGCTGGCGGGCCCTCGGGGATCGGCCGCCCGCGCGCCTTTGAAACCCGCCGGCCTGTCGCTAGAG
>JACDGF010000198.1 GCA_013815405.1 Caulobacteraceae bacterium
GTCGTTCTCCTGCCCAAGTTGGACGAGCTGATCGTGGCGGCCAGCGCCCCGACCCCGATCGCTCTGACCACCACCGACATGACCGCCGCCCGGTGGGCGTGGGACAAGCGCGAGGCGGCGGGGGCGGGCACCGGCACCCTGCCCCGGATCGGCTGGACCTTCCGCCCCCTGATCGGCGTCCGGGGGCGCGCCGGCGTGGCGGGGGTGGAGGTCGATCCGCGCGGAGGCCTGGACGAGGAACGTCTGGTCGGCGCCATGCTCGACCAGGGCGCGGTGGCGCTGGAACGGGCGGAACTGGCCGCGGCGACGGTGGAGAACGAAGCCCTACGCCGGTCCGACAAGCTGCGGGCGGCCCTGCTGAACTCGATCAGCCACGACCTTCGCACGCCGCTCTCGACGGTGATGGGGGCGGCGACGACCCTGATCGACTACAATGCCACCCTCAAGCCCGAAACCCGCGCCGACCTCCTGGTCAGCATCCGCGAGGAGGCCGAGCGGCTGAACCGCTATGTCGGCGACCTGTTGGACATGACCCGGCTCGAAGGCGGCGCGCTCACGACGCGGACGGAGTGGACCGACGTGCGCGACGTCCTGGCCGGCGCGATCCGGCGGGTGGAGCGCCGGCTCGGCCGGCGCTCCGCGGTGCGCGATTTTCCCGCGGAGCTGAGCGCGGCGCCGCTCGACCAGAGCCTGCTGGAACAGGCGGTCGTCAACATCCTGGAAAACGCCATCGAATACAGCCCCGACGGCCTGCCGATCGAGGTGGCGGTCTATGAGGACCGCGCCCATGTGGTGATCTCCATCGAGGATGAGGGCCCCGGAATCCCGAAGGCCGACATCGAGCGCGTCTTCGAAAGGTTCCGCCGCCTGGAGGAACCCTCGGACCGCTCGCCCAAGGACCGCAAGGGCGCGGGGCTGGGCCTCTCGATCGCCAAGGGGTTCGTCGAGGCCATGGGCGGCCGCATCGCGGCGGCCAGCCCGATCCACGGCGCCCGGGGCACGCGCATCCTGATCAGCCTTCGCAAGGCGCCGCCGCCGCCGCCCGTGGAAGGCCTCTAGCCATGTCCGCTCAAAAGCCGCGCATCCTGGTCATCGACGACGAGCCGCAGATCCACCGGTTCCTCACTCCGGCCTTGGAAGCCGCGGGCTATGAGCCACTGCGCGCCGACACCGCAGCCGAAGGCCTCGCGATGATCGCCAAGCGCCCACCCGACGCGGTCATCCTCGATCTTGGGCTCCCCGACATGGACGGCAAGCAAGCGCTGGCGCGCGCCCGGGTCTTTTACGAAGGGCCGATCGTGATCCTTTCGGCGCGAGACATGGAGATCGAGAAGATCGACGCCCTGGATCTGGGCGCCGACGACTATGTGGAAAAACCCTTCGGGGTCGGCGAACTCCTGGCGCGCCTGCGCGTGGCCGCTCGCAACCGCCTGAGCAGCGTCGGAGCCGCCCCGATCGTCGAGGCGGGCGCCCTGCGGATCGATCTGATCCAGCGCTTGGTCACGCGGGACGGCGAAAGCGTCAAGCTCTCCCCGCGCGAGTACGAACTCCTGGCGCGGCTGGTGGAGGGGCGAGGCCGGGTGCTGACCCATCAGCAACTTTTGACCGCCGTCTGGGGGCCGGCCCACGCCTCCGACGTCCAATATCTTCGGGTGTTCGTCGGGCACCTGCGCCAGAAGCTGGAACCCGACCCTTCCGCCCCACGCCACATCGTTACCGAAAGCGGGGTCGGCTACCGGTTCATCAACGATTGATTCATCTCGCGAACGCGGCAGCCGCGTGGCCGTAGGCGTTCGGCACAGAAATTGGCCCAAACGTAAACATCCTTTATTTCTTGCTGGGTCAATACACATCGAACCTTTACGCGACTTTGTCCGATAAGGCTCGCAGCCGGTACGCCCGAAGGCTAAGCCGTTGCTGTTCGCCACCTCCGTAAAGATCGATCCGCCATGACCAAAACGAAGCTTCTACTCTGTGCGACTGGAGTGGCGCTCGCCTGTGCCGGCGCGCAAGGCGCCCGCGCCGACCCGCTTGGGATTCCGGCCATGGGGGCTTCCCTCTCGGCCGACCCCAATCCCACCAACGTTGATGCTGGGCCGTTTGGCAAGATCTATGTGACCGGCGCGGTGAGTGGCCTTGCGCTCACTCAGGACCACGCGGCCTTCGGCGATGTGGACACGCGGGCGGATATCAGCAATGCCGAACTGTTCGTCCAGAAGACCGATGGCCCGGTGCAATTCTTCCTCCAGGTCGGCGCCTATTCCCTGCCCTCGCTGGGGACGCCGTATTTCAAGGCCAGCCAGATCACCCGGGACACCTACGGCGTCGCGCCACAGGCCTTCCTGAAGTTCGTGCCCAGCGCGTCGTTCAATATCATCGTCGGCAAGCTGCCGACCTTGATCGGCGCCGAATCGACCTTCACCTTCGAGAACCTGAACATCGAGCGGGGACTTCTGTGGAACCAGGAACCGGCGGTAAGCCGCGGCGTCCAGGGAAGTTATTCGAAGGGTCCGCTCACTGTCTCGGTGTCGCTGAACGACGGTTTCTATTCCAACCGGTACAACTGGGTGTCCGGTTTAGTGAGCTACGCCTTCACCCCCCGGGATTCCTTGACCCTCGTCGGCGGCGGGAATTTCGACCATTCGTCGCAATCGAGCTTCGCCACCCCCATCGCCCAGAACAACGGCGAGATCTTCAACGCCATCTTCACCCACAACGCCGGCCCGTTGACGATCATCCCCTATTTTCAATACACGCGCGTCCCGGCGACGCCGTCGGCCGGCATCGTCCATCAGGCTTCGACCACGGGCGGCGCCATCCTGGCGAAATACTCCGTGACTCCCAAGTTCAATGTGGTTGTCCGCGGAGAATATATCAGCTCGACCGGCAAGAACGTCCTGGGCGCGCCCAGCCTGCTCTATGGCGCCGGGAGCCAAGCCTGGTCCCTGACCGTCACCCCGACCTATCAATTCAAGGTCTTCTTCCTGCGCGCGGAACTCTCATACACAAGGATCGAAAGCGCGACCCCTGGCTTCGCCTTCGGCCCGTTCGGACAGGCCGACAGCCAGACCCGCGGGCTGATCGAGACCGGCGTGCTGTTCTAAAAGATCCTGAGCCGGCCTATTTCTCGGCCAGCAGCGAGTCGATCACCGCCCGGGCCTCACGGCTCGACCAGTCGGCGCCGCCGGCCAGCCGGGCGCGCTCGACGCCCTTGCGGTCGTAGAGGATGGTGGTGGGCATGTTCTCGACCGGCGGCTTCAGGGCGAAGGCCAGGGCGTAGCTCGGCTCGGTGTAGAAACTCAGCGGCGGGTTGCGGTCGATGAAGGCGTGGCCGGCGGCCTCGTCGGGCCCCTTGCCCAAGCTGATCGGAACCACCGCCACGGCCTTGCCCGAATAGGCGGTCTCCAGCTTCGCCAGGCTGGGAATCTCGGCCTTGCAGGGCGCGCACCAATTGGCCCAAAGATTGACCACCGCGACCTTGCCCTTGAACTCCGCCAGGGTGTGGGTCTTGCCCGCCGCGTCGGCGAAGGCCGTGGCGGGGGCGGGGACGGGCCGCCGGCTGATCTCCAGCTTGGTCATGGCGCCCTTGGCCAGGGGCTTCAGGTCGCCGGGTGAATTCGAACAGCCGGCGGCGGCGCAGAGGATGGCCGACACCGCCGCCAGCGCGGCCAGGCGCGCCGGGCGTCCGGCGGGAGAGGCGTTTGTCATTCGGCCGAGGACTCCAAGACGGGCGGCTTATTCTGTATGGGTCTGTCGAGCCCCCGCCAAGGCTTCCGACCCGCAGGTTCACGCGCGCACCCCGCGCCGCAAGGAAACCCCCAAAATGACCCGAGCCCCCTGGATCCTCGCCGGCCTCCTGGCGGCGGCCGCGTGTGGAAAGGTCGGCCCCCTGGACCGGCCCGCTCCGCTCTATGGCGAGAAGGCCAAGGCGAAATACGAGGCCGACAAGCGCGCCGCCGCCGAGGCGAAAGCCAAGGCCGAACGCGACGACCAGCCCGAAAGCCTTCCGAGCGACCGCACCTACGATCCCAACGCCGACCCCTCGCCCCAGCGGATCCTCCCGATCCCGGGTCAGAACCCCAGCGTCAACGGCCCGGCCCCGCCGGGCGTCCTGCCCGACCCGTTCAACGATCCGCCGCCTCACGGCTGACGCCTCCGGGTCTGGCCGCCAGCGGCGAAATCGCGGGTGGCGCGGCGGGGACGGGCCGGTATCATGGCCGGCGAATCGGACACCGGCACGCCGTCCCGACGAGGTCGCGCATTCCCGCTCCCATGCCCGCAAACCCACAGGCCCCGTCGGCCAGGAGCGCGCCCCCGGCCCCCTCGGCGCCGGTCGTGCGCCTCGATGGCGTTTGCCTGCGCCAAGACGGCGATCGGCCTATCCTGGGGGGCGCGTCCTTTACCCTTTCGGCGGGGTCCTTCCACGTCCTGACCGGGGCCGCGGGCTGCGGCAAGTCCGCCGTCCTGGGGCTCATCGCGCTGGAGGGCGCCCCATCGATGGGGCGCATAGAGGTGTTCGGGCGCGACACCGCCGCCTTGACCCGCGAGGAGCGGCCGTCGCTGCGGCGGCGGGTCGGCGTGGTCTTCCAGGACGACCGGCTGGTCGATCACCTCTCGGTCTTCGACAACGCCGCCCTGGCGCCGCGCGTCCAGGGCCGAAAGCCGGCGGCCTATGGCGACGAGGTGGCCGAGATACTGGCCTGGGTCGGCCTGGGCGCCAGCCTTGACGCCATGCCCGGCGCGCTCTCCCCCGGAGATCGGCGCCGCCTCGCGGTCGCCCGGGCGGTGGCGGGGCGTCCCGACCTGCTTCTGGCCGACGAACCCACCGCCGGCGTGGACGCCGCGTCCGGCCGGCGCATCCTTCGCCTGCTGGCCGAGCTGAACGGCGCGGGCGCGACGGTCCTGATGGCGACCCGCGACCAAGGTCTGGCGGCCAGCTCCGGGGCGCCTGTCCTGCACCTGCGCGACGGGAAGGTGACGGCGATCGAGGCCTTCGAACGAGCGGCTTCATGAGCGGCCGGTCTCCGCGGCGGCGCGGCGGCCCCCTCCTGCCGCCATCGCGCGGCCCGGGGGCGGTCATGGCCATGG
>JACDGF010000199.1:0-1871 GCA_013815405.1 Caulobacteraceae bacterium
CCGTAAAGCTGGCCAGGCGCGCCCCCGGCGCGGATCGCGCCGCGACGAGCCCGAGCAACTCCGCGCGCCACATCGCCGGATTTCGCGCCGGCGAAAAGCCGTCCAGAAACCAGGCGTCCGCCCGGCCGCCCCATTCCGCCACGCCTTGGGCGGCCTCCATCACTGCGACGTCGATCGTGGCCCCCAGTTCGGGCAGGTCGACGCGGTGAAACCCGCGCGCTGCGCCCGGCCACCGCGACGTCAGCATGCCGGCCAGGGCGCCGATCTCGGGCCAGGGCGCCAGGGCCCTGGCCGCATCGCCCGCGCCGATGGGGTGAGCCTCGACGCTGAACACATTCAGCCGCGCGCCAGACGGTCGGGAGCGGCGCCACAGGTCCAGCAGGGCGGCGACGTTGAGCCCGGTCCCGAACCCCAGCTCGGCGACGCAAAACCGGTCGCGGCCCGACCAGGCGTCCGGAAGGCCGCAACCGGCGAGGAACACCGCACGGGCTTCGGCCAGGCCATCGGTCGCGGAAAAATAGATGTCGTCGTAGAGGCGCGATCGGAGCGGGCCGTCTTCGCCCCAGATCAGAGGAGAAAGCTCTCGCTCACGGCCCCGCATGGCGCCCCCACAATGAAGAAGGGCCGCCCGATGGGGCGGCCCTTCGACGAAAATAGAGCCTCGGCTTGCGCCAAGCTTACTTCTTTTCCGGCGCCATCTTGTCGGCCGGGGCCATCTTCGAAGAGTCGGCCGGGGCCATCTTGGAGGCGTCGGCCGCCGGGGCGGCGGCCATGGCCGCGGTGTCGGCGGACTTGGAGGCGGCCGTCGCGGCGGTCGCGGCGGTGTCGGCGGCCTTCGAAGCGTCGGCCGAGGAGGCGGCGGCGTCGGTGGAGGCGGCGGCCGCGGTGTCGGCGGACTTGTCGGCCGGCTTGGAGCAGGCGGCGACGGAAAGCGCGGCGACGGCGACGCCGGCCACGAGCACTGAACGGATAACGTTGGAAGTCATTGTCCCTGATCCCCTTGGGTGAGGTTTACGCGCCATGAAAATGCGGAAGGTCAAAACGCCGGAACATCCCTTCACGGGACCCGCCGAAGGCCGACTCGCCGCGGACGCTGGGGCCAATATGCCGGGTTCGTGATCAAACGCAAGGGAAGAGTTCACAAGGCCGTGATCACATTTTATCGGCACGCCCTTAGAAACCGCCGCGTTTCAGGGGCGCGTGGCCCGCTTCAGCCGCCGCCCGATGTCGCGGCGCGCAGGCGCCGGACCATGTCGGGGGAAAGGTAGCCATCCGCCGCCATCCCCCTGGACCGTTGCCAGGCGCGCAGGGCCTGGCGCGTCCCGACCCCCACTACGCCATCGGCCGCGCCGGGATTGAACCCGAGCCTGGCCAGGGCGGTCTGGGCGTCCAGCCGCTCGGTCAGCGACAGGGGCGTCTCATGCGGCCAAGCCGTCACCAGGGGTCCGCCGCCGGTGAGCCCATCGGCCAGCAGGCCCACGGCCAGGGCGTAGGCGATGGAATTGTTGTAGGCGCGGATCGCGAAATGGTTGGGAAAGACGAGGAAGGCCGGGCCGCCGGCCCCCGAAGGCAGGATCAGGGCCGCCGGGGCGGCGGCGTCGGCGTCGCGCCAGGTCCGGCCATCGGCGCGCCGGGCTCCCTTGGCTTGCCACCAGGACGGCGCCTCCCTTGGCCCCTCCGCGAGGCCATAATCGAAGCCCGCCGGCAGAATGACTTCGCGCGCCCAGCCTTCCCCTCGCCGCCAGCCCCCCTTGGCCAGCAGATTGGCGGCCGAAGCCAGGGCGTCGGGCGCCGAGCTCCAGATGTCGCGCCTGCCGTCGCCGTTCCCGTCCACCGCCGACGCCAGATAGGTCGACGGCAGGAGCTGGGTC